>LFTM01000180.1 GCA_001513505.1 Clostridiales bacterium DTU092
GTTCCCGAACCGGACGACAACCTGCAGCTTGAAATAACCCCGGATCGTTTACAGCAGGAACAAAGAAGGAAAAAAATTAAGCTGGAATTACTGGATTAGCCCAGTCTCTTACTGATTGGAATCCAGCTCGGCCAGCTTTCTTTCTATATCTTCTCTGCTTATAGTAGTTAACGGATTGATATTACAGTCCAGAGCTTTCAAAAATTTTTCCTTTGCCTTATCGTTATCCCCCTCTTGCTGGTATATGCATCCCAGGTGATACAGAGTTGCAGCCTGATCGTCCTTTATAGATTCGGCCTTAAGAAAATACTTCTTGGCTTCATCAATTCTGCCCATTCTGTAATAGGTTTGACCCAGATTATCCAGTACAACAGGATCTTCATCATCATAATCCAGGGCCTCCAGATTATAGTCCAGGGCTTCCTTCATATCCCCTTTTTCAATCAGCAAATATCCCAACGCACCATAAATCCTCGAGTTTCTATATTTTTGATGAAGTTCTTTCAGCATTTCTATTGCGGTATCAATTTCACCCAGCTTCCAATAAGCCAGGCTTAAATTCATTTTTCCCATGTACCGGATTTGTTCTTTATACTCCCTGTTAAGAAGCACATCCCTGAAAACATCCCTGGCGTCCTTAAATTCACCGCTTTTTAAGAGTATAACACCGTATGCCAGTTTGTATGATGGGTTTGTCATGTCTTTATCCATACCTTTTTTATAGTAAATCTTTGCTTTCTCCACATTACCTCTTATGTGATACATGTATCCCAAAAATCCATTGATGTTTCCAATAAAACCCATAGCAAATCATCCTCCTCTAAAATCCTTTTTCTATAAGCCATTGGGCAATTTCATCCAGCATGTGTGCCCTTGATCCTTCATTAACATTCAGATCGTACAGGGATTTTGCAATATCCCTTGAATTGAAAGCACATCCCTCCATTGCCTCGGGCAGCATATCAATGAAAGCTTCATCCATGGCATCAGAGTACACCACAGCTTTGTTGACAATACCGTTATTTACCACAAATCCTATCTCAATACCACCCCAGCCGAAACGGGTACTAATACTTATGTTAAACCTGGGTGTTTCACCGTAACGCCATTCCCAGGAAGCATACTTACGGTATAACTCCTCAACCTTCCGTCGATCTATGTTGTTCATAGACAATGTTCGGGCATTGCTTCCGTAATACTGTTTAAAACTATCTACTATGGATTCCTTAACATCTTCTATAGTTATATTTGGTTGGAGTTCTTTCAGATTAACGACTCTCGAACGAATTGATTCAATGCCTTTTGATTGGATTTTTTCCTTCGCTACCTGCAAGTACCTCGTCATCTTTTCTCTGTCAACTGAAATCAGTATGGTTCCATGGTGCAGAGCAGCTTGTTTTCGGTAACAAAAGGCATTGCCTGAAAATTTCTTATCACCAATTGTCAAATCGTTACGGCCGCTGAACCGGGCGTCAATTCCCAGTCTCCTGACTGCTGACAATATTACTTCCAGCTGAGCCGGGATGCTGTATTTTTCTCTGTCAACCAGAAAAGAAAAATTTAAGTTACCTAAATCATGGAATACGGCACCTCCACCGGAAATTCGCCTGGCCAGCTTACCCCCCTCTTTTTCAATCAAGTCAACCCGGCATTCCTTCCACGGGTTCTGATTTTTGCCTACAACAACGGTATTCTGGTTCTGCCACAAATAAAGTATACACTCATTTGACTGCACCTGCTCCAGGAGATACTCCTCCACTGCTAAATTCCACCAAGGATCAAATGTGTTGGTAATAAGTATCCCTGTTTTCATTATCCCAATCCTCCTGTAGACAGCTCATCCTCTTCCATTATATCAATTCCATGGTTTAATAAAGATATAGTTCATTATATCATATGCTTGTCCCAGGATCTATAAAAAGCAAGGCAATCAATTGATGTATACAAAAAGTATTTCCTATTCAAATGCAAATATATCCAGGGCTTTGTATGTAGCCCAATCTACATCATGAGTTACAGGGAGGCCATGATCCTTTTTAAACTTAATAAGTGCGCTTTTCATACCTTCACCATAGATACCGTCCAAACTACCCTGATAATAGCCTTTTTTCTTTAATCTTTTTTGAACTTCCAGGACATGGGAACTGCGATCTCCCGGTGAAAGAGTTTTGAGCTGGCTGCCCAGGTTTCCGAAAGGTCCTCCGTAAACAACTACTTTTGTCCTGTAGGGAACTAATGAATATAGTTCTTCCACATCCTTGTTTCTCATACGAAAACATCCCGCTGATGCCCTGTATCCTACAGAACCGGGTCTGTTCGTACCATGAATACCATATTTTCCCCAGGGAACATTCAACCCCATCCATCGGGTTCCAAAACCCGAGCCCCAGTTACGGGCTTTGGTCACTATCTCCCAAACGCCTATCGGTGACGGAGTTGTGGGTTTCCCCTGTGCGACCGGATATTGCTTTACCAACTGATCTCCATTGAAAAGATATAACATTGATTGGGTTAGATCTATGAATATATTATATTCTTCTTTATTAATATGACCATTGTCATTACTAATTGCCGTGATAGCTGCGGTATGGTTGTTAAGGTTATAATTTTCCATTGCTATGTAAAGGAGGATGAAAAATACAATATAAAGCAGTGTTAATACTTCTTTGCCTACTTTTTTTACTGCCATTTAAACACCCCCTATTAAGCTCATTATATTCGTTCATTGCTTGCTTTAGACCAAACTGTAAAGCACAGCAGCCTTATTTTTTACTATTGTTTATGTTGATAATAAAAAAAGCGGCTAAAAGCACAACAACATAAATTGCCTCCACCATCAGAGGTGGGGGCAATTTATGTTGACAAAGCAACTTCAGTTGCCCGATTGCCTGCGTTTAATGCAACCTTTTCTTTACAATAACATAAAAGTCATTCCCCTTGCCGCCATACGATTTATAATCATAACCCATGCTTTCCAATTCTTTGAGAAGTATTTCTTCCTCATAGGAATATGCTGATTCAAGCCGGATTGTGACTTCATCTCTGGGGGACATTTTCTGTAGGTTCTCCCTTAAACGCTTCAGGTCGCTTTCTTCAAGCACTACTCCCAAATCAATTGTAATATTGGCCATAACAAATCCCTCCAAATATTTTATACTTAAGCGTGCAGGCCAACTTAAGAACTATTATCATAGATTAAATATATATAAACTTCTTTAAATCATTATAACCATAAGATATAAACCGGTCAAATAAAAAAACTGTTCCAGCGCATCAAATGCTCCAATAAAATTATTTTATTTATTGCAATTTTTTATATAATATTATACCATCATAATTGATCCATAAAATACGTTAATTTTGGAGCTGATACTCTTGATAAAAATACTGATAGTAGATGATTCAGCGTTTATGCGCGTAAAAATCCGTTCCATAATTGAGTCGCAACCAAACATGCGGGTAATAGGGGTTGCCCGCAATGGGTTTGAAGCTGTTGAAAAAGTTCAAACTCTTCAGCCTGATGTAGTAACGATGGATATCCTAATGCCTCAAATGTCAGGAATCGAAGCAGTTGAAATGATTATGAAGGTACGTCCCACACCCATACTTGTAATCAGTGCCTTAACACGGGAAGGCATTAATGATACTATAAAAGCTCTTGAAAAAGGTGCTGTTGATTATATACAAAAAGATCAATTGCAGAAAGATATTCTTATCGAAAAAATTAATGCCTCAGTAAAAGGGGGAATATTACCCCCTAAACAACCAGAAAAAAGCAAGCCAAAGAACCGAGTCTCACCCTCTGAAGTGTTGACGAAAAACAACATCTCGATTGTTTGTATCGGAATCTCAACTGGCGGTCCAAAAGCACTGGCAGATGTTATCCCTAACATCCAGCCAGCGATTTCTGCGCCAATTGTTATAGCTCAACATATGCCGCCGGTTTTTACTAAATTCCTTGCCGAACGTCTTAGCGCTATATCTAAAATACCCGTAATGGAATTAGAAAACAATCAACAGCTTCTGCCTGGTCATGCATACATATGTCCGGGTGGTATGAATGTTGCTATAGAAAATATAGGTACTGCTTCTCTTTACCCGAAAGAAAAATTCAATTATACCTATTCACCATCGGTGGATTTGCTCATGCAAACAGCAGGCCAAACATACGGCGCCAATACCTTGTGCATTATCATGACCGGCATGGGATCTGACGGCCTGGATGGGATAATGGAAGCGAAAAAGCATGGGAGCTATGTTATTGCTCAATCTGAATCCACCTGCACAATCTACGGTATGCCTAAAGTCATAATTGATAATAAGCTTCATGATGAAATTGTCGATCTGGAAGATATAGCAGACAGGATAAATGCCCTCTGCTCTGCTTAAAATCATTATATCCTGCTGTAAAAGAAAGCCCTCACAGGTTTTAGATTATATCGTTGGGGCATTATTATCTGTTCTGTACTTCCAACGAATAATACTCCATCAGTATGAAGCGCATCATGAAACTTATGATATAGCTTAGCCTTTGCTTCTTCGGTAAAGTATATAATAACATTCCTGCAAAGAATTAAATGGCAGTTGTCTGGGAACGGATCTTTGAGCAGATCGTGCTGTCCGAATTCTACGCAGGCTTTTATTCTGGGATCAAGAATGTATAAATTATTACGACGTGTAAAGTAATCCAGCAAGAATTCCTTGGGCAGCGATCGAATGCTGTTTTCAGCGTACACACCTTCTTTAGCCTTATTAATTGCTTCATTATCAATATCGGTAGCCAGTACGCGGATGGAGCTGAGAGGAAGAAATTTGCTCAGCAGCATTACAACTGAATAGGGTTCTTCACCGGTAGAACAGGCAGCACTCCAGATCTTGATATTGTTCTTATATTTGTCCAAAATAGACGGCAGGATCTCTTTTTCCAACGTTTCCCATTGAGCAGGATTTCTATAAAATTCCGATACATTGATAGTTATATAATCAATGAACTGGAGCAGTTTTTCTTTATCACTTTTTATTAAGGCATAATACTCCTGATAGCTGTTACAACCATTACGACTTATGAGAGAATCAATACGTCTTTTCATCTGCCTCTCTTTATAACTGGATAAATCTATATCTGTTAAACCTAAAATAGACTGCTTGAACTGCTCATATGTCCAGTTCATATTATCCCCCTTTGCTGATTCCTGATATTTTGAACATGTCTAGCAGATCATGGTGTTTTGAAATAGTGTAGCATACATCGTAAAAAAAAGAAAGTCGTGAGACAGATTCACGACTTCATTGTAAAGGGGGTCTCAATGTATTTGTGAGGTCAGTATTAGTATGAACCTGTCTATAGATATTATTCATGTATTCAAAAAAAAAGCAGCCAGTAAGCTGCCATTATATATTTTTAAGTTCATCCGGGAAAAATTCACCTAAATTAACCGTCATTTCTTCCTGTTCCTCCTGTACAATCTCTTCCGGAAAGTCAGGCTCTGTCTTTTCCTGACGGTCCGGCAACGCTTCTCGGATACTAAGGCTTATTCTTCGCTTTTCAGAGTCAACGTCCAATATTCTCACTTGTACTTCTTCATCCACTTTTAGAACATCTTCAACTTTATCAACATGTTTGTCGGATATCTGAGATATATGCACAAGACCGTCTACGCCCGGTTCAAGCTGGACAAATGCGCCGAAAGTCGTTATCCTGACTACCTTACCTGATACAGTATCCCCTACGGTATATTTTTCTTCTACATTATCCCAGGGATGAGGAATAGTCTGTTTATAACCCAGTGATATCCTTCCCCTTTCCCGATCAACTGCCAGAACTTTAACTGCTATGGACTGTTCCTGCTGTACCACCTCACTTGGGTGTTGGACATGTCCCCATGACAGATCTGATATATGTATCAAACCATCCACACCGCCAATATCAACAAAAACACCAAAATCAGTCAGCCTTTTTACAGTTCCGGTTATTATCTGGCCTTCTTCTATGGAGTCCCATAATGCATTTCTTCTGGCTTCTACCTCTTCCTCAAGGATGACTCTTTGAGATGCGATAACTCTGTTCCGGCGTCTTTCAAGTTCAATAATTCTGAGACGCAATGGAGTGCCTATCAAAGTAGTTAAATCTTCTATATATCTGGTTGATAAATGAGAGGCAGGTACAAAAGCACGTATATCACCTATCCTGGCTATAACACCGCCTTTCACTACTTCTGCACAGACACCTTTAAATTCTTTTTTGTTTTTAAAACCATCCTCTATCATCTTCCATCTTCTTCTTTCTTCAATGGCTCTTCTGGAGAGGAGTACATTACCTTCACCATCATTGACTTTTACAATCTCAACATCGATGGGTTCACCTTCATGCCACAATGTCTCTCCGGTATCGGGATCAATCAATGTCAATTCATCTATAGGAAGAATACCATCTGATTTGTATCCGACATTTATAATTACTTCTTCATCGGTGATTGCAATTATTGTTCCCTGAACAACCATGCCGGGTCTTAATGATATAACTGTTTTATCGTAATCCTCAATGGTATTCATCTCTTCTGCTGATTGCTCTTTTTCCGTTACAGACTCTGACTCCGGCTTTTTTTCAGCGGGTTCTGTACTTTGTAATGATGTCGTCTCTTCCTTTTCATTGTTCTGAGCCAGCTGCTCTGTTATTTCCGTCTGTTGATCAGGAGCCTTCCCTGCTTCTTCATTGGAAATAACCGTTTTTTCCTCTTCAGATATATGTTTTGCCTTTTCTAGTTCATTTGCCTTATTCATTTTTTCAATAACCTCCTTAATGATCCAATCAGGAGTGGAAGCACCTGCTGTGATACCAACAACATCCCCCGGATCAAATAAACTTATATCAATATCCTTTGCTGTTTCAACTGCAAAGGTTTTGTCGCAATGCGTCTTACAGATGGAATAAAGTTTTTTTGTGTTAGAACTGTTCTTCCCGCCAATAACTATCATAACGTCAGCCATTTTGGCAATCGACTCGGCTTCCATCTGTCTTGTTGATGTTGTCCCGCATATTGTATTGAACACCTCAGGCTGTTCAACCTTTTCATGGATTATTTTCAGTATGGCATCCCATTTCTTTTGTATCATAGTGGTTTGAGCAACAATACATGCCTTATGCAAAGACGGCAGTTTCTGGGCTTCAGCCTCATCGTTGACAATAAAAGCTTCATTATTACACCATCCATTAATTCCAATTACCTCAGGATGCTCTTTTTCTCCAACTATGATAACCGCATAACCTTGTGAATGATACTCTTTTACAAGGTTATGAACCCTTTTGACATAAGGACAGGTAGCATCCACTATATTTAACCCTTTGCCAGTCATATGCTTATAAACTTGTTCCGGAACACCATGGGATCTGATTATGACGGTGCCGCTGTCTATATTATCAATATTATCTTCAACTATAACTCCCTTATCTTTCAGCTCTTCAACGACTTCAGGGTTATGAATTATCGGGCCGTAGGTATATAGCTTTTCTGCCTTATCAAGATGATCATACACCGCTTCAACAGCCCGCCTGACACCGAAACAAAATCCAGCATTTTTAGCAACAATAATTTTCAAATTAATAGCTCCTCCCGATAGCTCTTTAAAACCTCTTTATCTGTAGTTAAGCAAACTGTTAAGAGCCTGTCCCATTTTATCCGCCATTTTTTCAAGCATTTCTGTATTTGACCTTTTTTCAAAGTATTCACTAAAATTTATAGGTTTTCCAATCCTTACCGTTATCGGCTTAAAAGGTTTATAGTTGCCTATAATGGCAACTGGAATAATATTTGCTTTTGATTTATGGGCAATTGATGCAATCCCGTGGGAAAAAGCCTGCAATGTGCCGGTTTTACTCCTGGTCCCCTCAGGAAAAATACCGAATACCTTGCCCTCTTTAAGCACCTTCAGGGAATGCTTTATTGCCGAAAGGTCAGCCGTTCCACGTTTTACAGGGAAAGCCCCAAGTCCTCTAATTATAGCAGCAAGTATGGGATTTCTGAACAGTTCCATCTTAGCCATAAAGAAGATTTGTCTTGGTATTACACAGCCTATGAGCACAGGATCCAATGCAGATATATGATTCGAATATAAAATAATCTTCCCATCCATAGGAAAATTCTCCAAACCTTCTATCTTGGGTCTGAAAAGCAGATATATTATAGGTCGTATTATAGCCCTGGCGAATTTATAGAACAAACACTACCACCCCTTGTTTCAGGCAAATATATCGGAAAGATGTGAACAAACTTCATCTACCACCTCTTCAATTGTTTTATCTGTGGTATCAATCAGTATAGCATCCTCTGCTTTCCGCAACGGCGCAAATGATCTGTTCATATCATTCATATCACGCTTTTCCAAATCCTTCTTTATTTCGTTAATATCCAGTGTATAGCCTCTATCAATCAATTCCAACCATCGTCTTCTGGCTCTTTCATCAATAGTTGCTGTTAAGTAGAATTTTTTATCGGCATTCGGCAGTACATAAGTGCCAATATCTCTTCCGTCAACTACCAGTGAATATCTTTGTGCTAATTCCCGCTGTATCTCCACCAGCTTCATACGAACCTCCGGAATAACAGCAATATCTGAAGCTGCTATGGATACCTGAGGAGATCGTATCAAATCCGTGACATCCTTTCCATCTACATACACGAGCTGCCGTTCCCGTTCATAGGATACACTTAAATTTGTAGATGACAGCATAGGAATTATCTGTTCGGGATCCTTGCAATCCAATCCCATTTCAAGTGCTTTCAATGCCACAGCCCTATACATGGCCCCTGTATCTAAATAATTTATATTAATTCTTTTGGCAACGATTTTTGCAATTGTGCTCTTTCCTGCGCCCGCAGGTCCATCGATTGCAATTGATATAGTTCGCATTTCCTACTCCTTCAATATCACAATTTTGCAAGATCTGGTCTAAGATTTACTGCTCTACCCAGATATATATGTTTGGGCTTTTTATCTTCCCGCCGTTCCACATGGATTAGCACCCTTATGCATTTATCCAAACTGCCCTCAACATACATTTCCTGACAGCAAAAAAGCGGGGTTTCAACCATCCCCAGTTCCCTGGCTGCGACAGCTGGATATGCAGCATCCAAATCATTTGTAGCGGTAAATATAATGCTTATTATATTACTGATGTCCAAATCGTTAGCATCTATGATAGCTTTCAAGAGCTCTTTAGTCTTATCAATAATTTCCCTTTCACTGTTTTTATCAACAGTTATTGCACCTCTGATACCTTGAATACGCATATCCTTATACACCTCAATTACACTACCCGATGTCCCAGACCAATTGCAACATCATTCAAATGAAGCATTCCTATTCCGAAAAACAGCGCTACACTAATATGATCATCATAACGGGCAATTCCAACTTTACCACCAACGTTAAGCCCTATTGCTTTGTTTACAAGTTGAGAAATAGCTTCTCTGGTTGCTCCAGCAACAGCGCCTTCTTCAGAATGGGTGTCCCGTATAACACCTTCTCTCTTTGCGGCTACTACAGCCCGCTCGACTATTTTGGTAACTGATGTGATAAATTCGCCTCCAAAATCCACTGCAGCTGTTGCTATTCCATCTCTATGGAATTGCTCCTTCATGAATCTTTCCTCATCTCTGTCTTTAGTAAGACACATCAGAATGGCAGCCCTCGCCACTTCTTTACTTCCATACAATTCCATAATTATCCTCCAATAGCGTAAAGATCCATGACACCATTATAGTTCATGTAAGATGCCAGTTCAAGAATCTTTCAATAATATATTATTATGCTTATATTTTGCCTACCATTTTAAATGGCAAGTGTCATTGTGCAGTATCAGCACTCCTTCATCCGGTATAGCCTGTATTATCGTTAACCCTGTATTACTCTGTTTTATCTTTTTTATGAAGGATACAGGTAAACCTAATAATTCTGTTATCAAAATTTTCGAAGTCAGTGCATGAGAAACAACTAATATTCCCTGTTCTTTTTTTATGTTTTGCTTTTTTATCAAATCTATAAAATATTTTATCCTTTGTTTAACACGGTTTATACTTTCACCATCAGGGGCACAAAAATCGGGATCTTTATACCATTGATCCAGCTGACCTGGGTAACGCTCCTCTATCTCTTTTAGGGTGTAGCCTTCCCATCCTCCAAAATTGGCCTCCCTTAGGTAGGGAGTAACTATGTAATCTCTGCCAATCTCATCTCCTATGATACTGGCAGTTTCAACAGCACGCTTTAAATCGCTGGAATATATAAATTGAATCGGCTCATTTTTCAACCGCCTTGCCAACTTATTTGCCTGATCTCTTCCCCTGCCGGTCAGCGAAATATTCTTTACACCCTGAGTTTTACCGGCATCATTCCATTTAGTTTCACCGTGTCTTGTTATATATATAAACACCTGTAAGCTACCTTCCCTTAAGTAGAACGGTCCTTGCTAAGATAAACCTGATAATTATCCCATATCTTTTCCAGTTCCAGAAAATCTGACGAAATATCGGGTTTTTTCCGAATACCCACAGCCACAATAAGAGCATTAATCAGACTCAACGGAGCCACCAATGAATCTACGAAGGATGCCATATCACTTCTCGCCAGCAGTATATAGTCGGCATATGATGTCAAAGGTGATAGTATCGCATCGGTAATCGCTACAATTTTAGCACCTTTGTCCTTGGCAAAATTTACAGCTTCCACAGTCCGCCGTGCATACCGTGGAAAACTAATCCCTATTAACAGATCCTGGGGACTAATATGAACCAACTGTTCCAGTATATCATTAATCCCTGATGTTACCAGCCTCACATTATCAAATATGAAGCTTAAATAATAGCCCATAAACTGAGCTAACGGAGCTGCGCTTCTAAGTCCGAGAATATATATATTCCTGGCTGAAAATATGCTTTCAACAACTTTGTCAAAATCGTCTTTATTTACTTCTTCCAAAGTCAGGCGAATATTGTTCATATCGGCTTTTAATACGCTTTTCAGAAGAGTGGATTCGTCAAGATCTGATGTCATTTCTATTCGTTGCAGGGTAGTTAATTTATTGCGTATCAATTCCTGCAGGGCTTTTTGCAATTTTGGATATCCATCGTATCCCAGCATGTTTGCAAACCTGACAACTGTTGATTCACTGACACCCACCTTATTCCCAAGTTTGGATGCAGTCATAAACGCAGCCTTCTCGTAGTTGTTCATTATATACTCCGAGATCAGCTTCTGCCCTTTACTCATTTTTTTGTACTTCTCGTTAATGCGATACATCAGATCCTGATTTTCGTTTGACATGATTAGCCTCCTCATTATGCAATTTAGAGATAATTACAGATAAAAAGTATATACTTATTTTAGCATATTATGCCGCTTTTGCAAGTTATTAAAATTGCATTTGCAAAATGTTCATTTTTTATGACTCAATTTCATAAATTGTTATATTCATCATTTCGTCATTATTTTTACTTAATCCAAAGATTAATCCTTTATCCTTTAGATTTTTATTCAGAAAATCAACTATTTTGTAAAGATCGGGAAAGGACTTAATTTTTAATACTGCCTTTATATTATGTTCATTCAGCATATCTTATCGCTCCCCCAGTTTTTTAAAAACGTTAAATGTCAATTTTATTTGAATGTTGAAACCATTTGTTTACATTTTCAATATAAGAATGCAAAGTTAAATCAAAATGTATGGGAGTTACTGCCACATAATTATTGGCTACAGCTGTAATATCCGTATCCATTCCATCTCCGTTGGCCATATCATCATCAATAGCTTCACCTGTAAGCCAGTAATATGGCTTGCCTCTTGGATCTAGCCGTTTAATATAATTCTCAGCATATCTGCGTACTCCTAATCTGGCAGTTTTTATCCCTTTTATTTCTTTCTCTGGAACAGCAGGCACATTAATATTCAGGATAGCCCCTGATGGCAACCCATGTTCCATTAATTTCTCCGCTATCTTAACCGCCACTTTCCCGGCGAAAACATAATCATCAGAGTCATAGGATACCAGGGATACTGCAATAGATGGCAAGCCCAGAATAGCGCCCTCAAAGGCAGCAGATACCGTACCGGAATAAAGAACGTCGGTTCCAAGGTTTGGTCCCCTGTTAATGCCGGAGATAACCAAATCCACATCTCTTTCCATTACTATATCGTATCCAATTTTTACACAATCAGCAGGAGTTCCATCTACTGCAAAAGCTCTGATATTTAATTTAGGAAGATTTACCGGTTTAATACGAAGTGGTTTATGAAGTGTAATAGCATGACCGGTAGCGCTCCGCTCATCATCGGGAGCAACCACCGTAGTCTCCCCTATTTCGCTCATGCTGCTGGCCAATTGTAATATACCTTTAGAAAAAATCCCGTCATCATTACACACCAAAATCTTCATATGCTTCTCCTTAGTTTTCATATTTAATTTTAGCAACTTCCTAATCATTTTTTACAAAAAAAACGCTTAAAATAAATAATCAGTCACATGATGCCAACTATGCAAATATGTTTCAGGATATGCAGCCTCCTGCTAAATATATTATTGGCAATCATCGTTTTAATTATATCATCAAAAGGACCGGCTCTCAACCTGCACTGTGAAAAAGACAAATAAAACTTAATATTATGGACTTAATACAACAATACTAATTTAAAATATAAACTACCATAAGGGGTGAATGTTTTGATTCAGATTGACGATGCGGGAAGCGGAAGTCTTATTGGCGGCACATGTATTGGTGCAATGCGGACAGAAACAATGGAATACGTATATAGCTTTATCCCCGTTGAATATTATTACGAAAATGCGTTTGAAAACAAAGCATACATTGCAAAATGTGAAGACATAGTCTACAAATTAATTTCTCAGTTAAACCCAGTTAAGAACGAAGAAATTCAAATATGCCGTGGGTATATGTTTGATACAGTAAGACGAACATTGGCAAAAAAGGGTTACAATGTTCACAGCACAAAGATCCAGAACCCGTTACAAACTAAAATCGAAAAAACATTTCAGAATTATGCCCTTAATCTGGGAGTTCCCGTCCAGTACGTAAAATATACCCGGTATCCTTTACACTTCCATAGAATCCTACGCTGGGTCTATGCTGATTACGATAACCGCTACCGGCTTTGTAAAACCGGCTGGAAAAGCTGGAAAAAATACGGTAATCTTGATATTGAGATAGCTGAAGACATAATTTTTAATAAAAACTATATCTGTCTTAAATGTGGAAAAAAGATAAAACCCGGAAGCCATGTCAGGGTTTTAAAATACACAAGTAATTGTCCCAATATAATCTACCTGCATAAAAAATGTTAGGCGTCCGCTAAGGGACGCCTTTTGACAGCCTGTTTAAGATAATATGAAGACTTAATTATACAGGATGTACTTTATTCTCCTCATCAAGCAGTGTGCTGTCTATATTATATTTTTGCGCCTGACGATACTTAAAGAAATTCATCGCAACCTGCGGGAACAAAGCATATGAAAGCACATCTTCCTCCTGCTCCATATATGCTTTTATTTCATCGCGGTATTTATCCAAAGCAGGTTCAAGATCATCTGCAGGACGATAGGTGATTGGCTCCTCATCGCCTATGATCTTTTTACGGATCTCCTCTTTTATTTCTCCTGGAGGCCGTCCGTATTCACCTCTTACATAAGCCTTTACTTCGGCGGGAACCATCTTGTATCGTTCACCGAATATAACGTTTAATACCGCTTGTGTTCCTACGATCTGGCTTGTTGGGGTAACCAAAGGAGGATACCCTAAATCTTCACGTACCCTTGGTACTTCTTTAAGTACTTCGTCATATTTATCCAGCTTATTCTGCTGCTTCAGCTGGGATACCAGATTGGACAGCATTCCTCCGGGTACCTGATACAGCAGCGTATTTACATCCACCGACAAGACCCTTGGATTAAGCAAGCCTTCACTTAAGTACTTCTCGCGCAATGGTCTGAAATATTCGGCAATCTGGCTCAATAAATCTAAATCCAAGCCTGTATCATAAGGAGTATCCTTAAGAGCAGCCACCATCGGTTCGGTTGCCGGCTGGGAAGTACCAAGAGCCATAGGTGAAATAGCACAGTCTATGACGTCTGCTCCTGCTTCAACCGCCTTCATATAAGTCATGGAAGCCAGTCCGCTGGTATAATGGGAATGTACCTGAATCGGTATCTTTACAGCTTTCTTAAGTTCCGTTACAAGTTCATAGGCATAGTAAGGAGTTAAAAGACCGGCCATATCTTTTATACAGAGGGAGTGGGCACCCATTTCCTCCAATGCTTTGGCAGTTTGGATATAATGCTGAGTATTGTGTATGGGACTTATTGTATACACAACACTGGCCTGAGCATGAGCTCCCTCGTCAATTACTGCCCTGATTGCCGTTTCAAGATTTCTGATATCGTTCAAAGCGTCAAATACCCGGATAATGTCTATGCCGTTGCCTACTGCTTTTTTTACAAATTCTATTACCACATCATCGGGATAGTGTCTGTAACCCAGGAGATTCTGCCCCCTGAGCAGCATCTGTAATTTTGTTTTCTTTAATGTTTTTCGTATTATTCGTAGTCTCTCCCAGGGATCCTCATTCAAAAAGCGGAGACAGGAATCAAAAGTAGCTCCTCCCCACATTTCTACAGAGTTATAACCCACCTGATCAATCAGTTCTGCTATCGGCAACATTTCTTCGGTGGTCATCCTGGTTGCAATCAGTGACTGATGAGCATCCCTGAAAGCAGTTTCAGTTATCTTTACCTTTGCCATGTAAATAGCCTCCTAAATAAAATTTAGTTTTATCCAAACAGATTGAGTAGTACACCTGCTGCAATCGCCGAACCTATAACTCCGGCCACATTAGGTCCCATAGCATGCATCAACAGGAAGTTGGATGGATTTTCCTTTTGTCCTACCACTTGAGAAACACGGGCAGCCATCGGAACTGCAGATACACCTGCAGAACCGATTAAGGGATTAACTTTTCCTCCCGTCAATTTATACATAAGTTTGCCAAGCAAAACGCCTCCAGTCGTACCAAAGGCAAATGCAAGTAATCCTAAAGCAATAATTTTTAAGGTGTCGGGAGATAAAAATCTCTCGGCGGTTGCTGTTGCTCCTACTGTCACACCTAAAAATATGGTAATTATGTTAATAAGTTCATTCTGAGCAGTTTTACTAAGCCGATCCGTCACCAGACTTTCCCTTAACAGGTTACCCAGCATAAGTGTCCCTAACAAAGGCGCTGAGGAAGGCACTAAAAGAGAGCCTACCACAGTTACTGCTATAGGAAATAATATTTTTTCAAGCTTTGACACCGGTCTGAGCTGTTCCATAACAACCTGGCGTTCCTTCTTTGTAGTAAGAGCGCGCATTATTGGAGGTTGGATTATAGGTACCAAAGCCATATATGAATATGCAGCAATTGCAATTGGCCCTAATAATTCAGGTTTCAACCTGCTGGTAAGGAATATGGCGGTTGGACCATCAGCACCTCCAATTATACCGATAGAAGCAGCCGCAGCATTATCAAACCCTAAAAGTCTTGCAAGAGCAAAAGCTACAAAAATACCAAACTGAGCAGCCGCTCCAAGCAGCAAGCTTTTAGGATTGGCAATAAGCGGACCAAAATCAGTCATAGCACCGATGCCAAGGAAAATAAGTGGAGGATATATTCCAAGTTTTACCCCCTCATAAAGGTAGTATAAAAGACCTCCAATCTGTTTAAGCTTCATTTCACCGTTGACCATCTCATATTGCGGTTCTGCAGTTAATCCTGCCAGTGGCAGGTTAGCAAGCATCATACCAAATGCTATAGGTAACAGCAATAATGGTTCATACTCTTTCTTAATAGCCAGATAGATCAAAAACCATGCTATTACTAACATTAAGCCCTGCTGCCATGTCATCGCAGCAAAGCCGGAACCCCTAAAAAAATCCAGTATAACATCAAGAAAAGGTTTATCCATTATATAGCCCCCTTGCCATATCTCTTATTGTATAGCCAGCATTACATCATCTACATTTACCGAGGATCCCTTTGTCACTTGTACAGAAACCACTTTTCCGTCTCTGGGTGCCATGATTTCATTCTCCATCTTCATAGCTTCAAGTATCAAAAGAACCTGGCCTTTCTTAATTTCATCACCAACATTAACCCTCACATCCAGTATGGTACCGGGCATGGGTGCCTTTATGGCTTCAGCTCCACTTGGTACAGGCTGTGAACCAGTCGCTTGCTCTGGAGCCTTTGCCGCTTCAGAAGTTGCAGCAGATTGTGGTGCAGGTGGTGGTGTAGGAGCAGCAGGTGCTGCCGGCGCTGCCTGTACAGAAGGTGTACTCACAACTCCTCCAGTTTGTCCTAACTCTTCTACTTCTACTTCATAGGTTTTTCCGTTTACAGTTATGATAAATTTTCTCATTTTATACTTCCTCCTTAAAACTTAATTCTTATTCTATTTTTTACAGTCTTGAAGAAATCTGCTCCTGGCGGCTGGTCCTATTCCATACAGGTGTTATTGCAGGAACACGTCTTATGGATCTGACAACAATATCGTGGGTAGAATAATGACGAAGGGATGCGGCAACCGCAGCTGTAATAACCGCTACCAATTCCTCAGGTTCTACCTCCATACTGCTCTGTTGAACAGCCCCGCCAGCCAGTTCTATGTTTTGTTCCGATGTAATGTTTTCATCCTTAACACCGGATTCATCCTTCTTCTCTGCCCTACTAGTAACTTTGTGCAAGGCATTAATTAATAGAACCAATCCTATCAAAGCAACGAATACAATCCCCATACCAAGAACCGTAACCTTCAAGCTGGTTTGAAAAATCTCCAATCGTATCCACCTCATTTCAATCTAAACATGAAAAAATCATATACACTAAACACTAATGTTATACCGGTAAATTACCATGTTTCTTTGGCGGCCTGTTCTCACGCTTGCTTTCAGACATTTGAAGAGCGCTTATAAGTCTCGGTCTGGTAGCTTCCGGTTCAATTATATCGTCAACATAACCGCGGGCAGCAGCCACATAAGGATTGGCAAACCGTTCACGATACTCGTCAATCTTCTGCTGCCTTGTTTCTATGGGGTTGTCTGAGTTTTCAATATCTTTTTTGAAGATAATGTTTGCTGCACCTTCAGGACCCATAACAGCAATCTCTGCAGTGGGCCAGGCCATTACAATGTCAGCTCCCAGATGTTTGCTGCTCATTGCGATATATGCACCACCGTAGGCTTTTCGCAAAATAACATTGATTTTAGGAACTGTGGCTTCAGAATATGCGTACAGCAGTTTGGCACCGTGACGAATTATTCCACCGTGTTCCTGTTCAACTCCCGGCAGGTATCCAGGAACATCGGTAAAGGTTATAAGCGGTATGTTAAAAGCGTCACAGAAGCGTACAAAACGTGCTGCTTTATCCGATGCATTTATATCCAGACAACCGGCAAGCTGATTTGGCTGGTTTGCCACAATTCCTACTGCTCTTCCGCCCAAGCGGGCAAACCCTACTACTATATTAGTCGCATACAACGGCTGTACCTCAAAAAAATCACCATTATCCACGACCAGCCTTATTACTTCTTTAACATCATATGCTTTATTAGCATTGTCGGGAATAATATTGTTTAGCTCGGGAACTAATCTGTTTAGATCGTCCTGACAATCATATAACGGTGGATCCTCAAGATTGTTAGAAGGTAAAAAGCTTAACAGCTTCCTTATTGAATTAAAACATTCATCCTCAGTGGAAGCATTAAAGTGTGCAACTCCGCTGAGCTTGTTGTGGGCAAGCGATCCCCCAAGTTCATCCGCTGTTACCTTTTCCCCGGTTGCAGCCTCGATAACCTGAGGACCGGTAATAAACATCTTACTTATATTGTCTACCATAAATACAAAGTCGGTAAGAGCCGGTGAATAAACAGCACCACCAGCGCATGGACCCAGAATTACCGATATCTGTGGTACCACGCCCGACGCCAGAGTGTTGCGGAAGAAAATCTCTCCATATCCACTCAGTGCGTCAATACCTTCCTGTATTCTGGCACCACCGGAATCGTTGATACCTATAATCGGGCAGCCTGTTTTCATAGCCATATCCATAATTTTTGTAATCTTTTTAGCATGCATTTCTCCCAACGAACCGCCCATTACAGTAAAATCCTGGGAATATATATACACCGGTCTGCCGTCGATTGTTGCATAGCCGGTAACGACGCCATCCGCCGGCATCTTTCTTTTATCCATCCCGAATTCTACCGAACGATGCTCCACAAATGCATCTACTTCAACAAAGCTTCCCTTATCAACTAATCTATCGATTCGTTCTCTGGCAGTAAGTTTGCCGCTTTCATGTTGCTTATTGATTTTTTCGGGGCCACCACCATTCCGGATGGCCAGTTTTCTTTCTTGCATCGTAGTTATCTTATTGTGTGCACTCATATTTAACCCTCCAGATCTAAAATAAAATCAAAAAATAACACATAAGGCGCCATTTTTTTATATTCTACATTAAAACCCTTTTTTCCTTCTTAAAATTTATAAAATTTTCATAAATTTTTATATTTATCATCATATCAGCAATAAAATCAATGACAATATCCTAATGACAGTGATGCCTGTCATTAAAAAATTCGCTTATGGATATCACAAAACTATACGGCTGTCCCTCGGCTTTAACCGGTTTGAACCCGATCCTGGTATACAGCGGATCATATCCTGCCCCATTAGTATATAATTCTTTTACCCCCTCTCTGTCCAGTATATAAATAAGCGAACGGATCAGACCGTCAAATAATGCAGCATCATTTTTTGATGAATCCTTTATGACTATGCAGCTTATATATGCCTTATCGTCTTTTATGTAGCCGCTTACTCCTCCTTGTATGTGTTCATCCTGGTCTATAATAACGGCAAACCTTTCTCCGGGTGCCTCTGTTGTCAATAAAGGCCGGAGCTTTTGATCTTTATAAATTGCATCCAAATCATCAAGCTTTATTTTACGGAATATTAACATTGGCTCACTCCTGTTAATCTTTTTAAACACTCCACTTCTATATCACTAAGATACCTCCATTCCCCGGGTTTTAAAGAACCCAGAGTCAGGTTCCCGATTCTGTCCCTTCTTAAGGTACGAACCGGGCATCCTATCGCCTGAAACATCCGCCTAATCTGCCTTTTTTTCCCTTCCTTAAGTACCACCTTAAATGCAGTACTGTTCTTTTTATGCCAAAGCTTCTTAATCCGGTGAGCTGACGCAATTGCATCACCAATATCTACACCGCTCCTAAGCATTTTAATATGTTCATCGGAAGGATGTCCGGATACAACAATATAATATTCCTTTTCAACTTCATACCTGGGATGCATGAGCCTTAATGCCAAATCCCCGTCATTTGTTAAAAGTAAAAGCCCTTCCGAGTCCATATCAAGCCTCCCAACAGGATACACACGCACAGGCTGCCGGCCAACAAGGGACAAAACTGTAGGTCGCCCATGGGTATCTTTAACAGTTGATATATACTNNAAAGTATATACAAATGTTTATCAGCCAGATTAATAGCCTTACCATCTACAGTGACACTGTCCTTCCGGGGATTCACTTTTACTCCCGGCTCATGTATTATTTCTCCATTAACCTTTACCCTTCCCTGTCTGATTATATCCTCGCATTTCCTTCTTGGCGCCACCCCGCAGTGTGCCATATATTTTTGCAAGCGCATGCATAAGTCTCCCTTACAATGATGATTCATCATTTACGTATCATTTATTCTCTGCCGGATAACATGTTATTATTTATTAATAACGCGCACTAAAATAATAAAACTCCATAATTGCATATTACTTCATAATCATGGACAAACATTTACTTTGTTAATTTTATAACATAATATATTATAGCACAAATTTTATTTTTCGCATCAATAAAATTATTCACTTGAAATAATAACAAAAATGATGGAATAAGATGCATTCACGCAATTTTATTACCATTTATTATAATAAACAATAAAGACGGTGTTCAACCGTCTTTATTACTTAATCTCTTCAGTTGTTATAATTTTTTTGTTTTCTTTTTTTTGACCTATCATGCTTTTAATTTCTTCCAGCAACTGGGGTACCAACTCAACGATACGGTCAGTTGGTGAACTGAATTGAACCGGAAGGAGTCGGATTTTTCCTTCACCTACCACCAGAAATGCAATGGGGTTTACCGAAACACCGGCACCTGTTCCGCCTGCAAACGGCATTGATGATGGAGCACTGTCTCCGTCACTATTATTTTTACCCTGGCGCTGATCCTTGCTCTTTTCTTTGTATTCACCGCCGCCTGCTACAAATCCAAAAGAAACTTTTGATATTGGAATAATCACACTGCCATCAGCAGTTTGTACTGCATCTCCCACGATAGTATTAACATCGATCATTTCCTTTATATTTTCCATCGTGGTCTTCATAATGTTTTCAATTGGATGCCCTGGCAATCCTTTCACCGCCTTTTATTTTTTCTGCTATTTTCTGTATTCCAACAATTATAATATGTCCTAATTTAAAAACGATTATGCAGTTAGCTTCCAGTTCAAAAATCTCCTTGTCAAATACAGGGACCACAATTATACTTTGATTTTCCAAGTTATATATATTTTTGAGATGACACAATATTATAGAAGAAAGGGAGTAAAGGCCTGCCGTCAATAGAGCTGTATGGGCAGCATCACCGGTTCCGATTTGAGCCACCAATGAAAAATCTCTGACTTTTATTTTATCCTTTATGTATTTTAGGTAATTATTATTATCATGAAACGACCGGAATCTTCTTTTTACCAGTTCAAACAAACCCTTATCAAGTACATGGGACTTTTTAAGAGAATAGGTTTTCCTTTTCTCTATTGAATATAAACGTATGTTTTTAAGCTGAAGTTCTTTTCTATATTCAATATGAACAGATCCGCTTAATGTCCGTATAACCAAAAAAGAGCCGTTTATACCCTCCCGAACGGTGATTTTTATCTCCAGCTTAACTGTGATTAAACATATCAGAATAAGAAGTATAGAAACAATAAGCAGAATAAAAAACAAAATCACGAGCAAACACATCCCATATATTTTTTCTCTATTTTTTCACCATATAGAGAAAAAATACATGGATAGCAACTTTATGCAATTTCTTCTTCGTCCAGTGGCGGTAAATCCTGAATACAGGAAAGTCCGAAACTCTTTAGAAAAGTATCTGTAGTACCATAGAGTTTTGGCCTCCCGGGGGCATCCAGCCTGCCTACTTCCTGAATAAGATTTTTTTCCAGCAGTACGGTAATGGAATAGTCACACTTAACACCCCGGAGCTGTTCAATATCCGCTTTGGTTACGGGTTGTTTATATGCAATTATGGTCAGCGTTTCAAGACAGGCCTTTGATAGGCTCTGTTCCCTGTCGATACCGGTAAATTTTTTAATATAGTCTGCATATTCGGGACGTGTAACCAACTGATAGGCATCTTCAACTTTTATTACCAGAAGACCTCTGTTTTGTTCTGTAAAACTCCTGCTCATATCTGCCATAAGCTCTTCGGCTTGTTTTATATCAATATCCAATAACTTAGAAATATCCTTTATAGATACCGGTTCTCCGGAAATAAACAGTATAGCCTCAATAATTGCCATCATCTCGTTTTTCTCCATTTTAATCCCTTCCTCTGTATCATAAAATCTGAGAACGGTTTATGTTGCTTTACTTCTATCCATCCCTTATTTACCATCTCCAGCAGTGCTATAAATGTAACAACTATGTTTAACCGGCTTCTCTTTTTATCAATAAGTTCGGAAAACAACATTTTGCTTCGCCGGTACAACATCACCCTAATCTGCCTTATCCTGCTCTTCAACGATATACGCTCATGTTTTACAGGACGGATTTCAGCAGATGATTTTATATTTTTCGGTCTGTCCAGCAGTTCCAGCATTGTTTTTGCCATATCGTATTTTGTAATATTGGTAAACTTAACATCGGATTCACCAATATCCACAACTTCCTCCGGAAGTTTGCTGTATCTTTTGGAGTAAATCATATATCTCTTAAAAAGTTCATCGCTTGCATCTTTAAATTTTTTGTATTCCTTTAATTTTTCGATTAGCTGTTGTTGTGGATCAACTTCTTCCTCATCGTCTTCAGGAAGCGTTTGAGGCAAAAGTTTTCTGGATTTTATATGTATCAGGGTTGCAGCCATTACTATAAATTCGCTGGCAACCTCTATGTCAAAAACCTCCATTTGATGCAAATAATCCAAATATTGGGAGGTAATATCGGATATTGAAATATCCTCTATGTTTAACTTTGATTTTGAGATAAGATGAAGAAGAAGGTCCAACGGCCCTTCAAAAACATTCAGTTTGACTTGGTATGTCACCCATATACCCCTTCCTTTTTTTATTGCAGCAAAAACAAAACATATCCCTGTAATCGCATTAAGCGGGTATATATCAGGTTGGCCGGTATACCGACAATTATATCAAAAAGCCCCAAAAAGATAAATATAAAGAGAACAAGCAAACCATATCGTTCGTAATTCCAAAAAAACCTTATATTTTTTCTATAAAACAGCTCCCTCACAATACGATAGCCATCAAAAGGGGGTATTGGAATCAGGTTTAATATAGCAAATACTATGTTTAAGTATATTACACGATTTACTATATTCCATAAGATACCTAAATCGTTGACAAACAATTGAATTAGGATAAGTATTATAATAGTAATAACAGCCAATATCATATTTGCAGCAGGCCCGGCAAACGAAACAATAATATTACCCATCCTTTTGTTTTTAAAATTAGAGGGATTAACCTGCACCGGTTTTGCCCATCCAAAACCAAACAGAGCAAACATAATAAAACCAAGCCAATCCACATGAGCCAGAGGGTCAAGAGTAAGCCTGCCAAGGTTTTTTGGGGTAGGATCGCCAAGACGGTGTGCACTGTATGCGTGGGCAAACTCATGAAAAGTAATAGCTAAAAATACCGCAGGTAAGCTTAATAATATCTCAATCAAATTTATACGCATTAAATATTCCTCCATTTAATATTTCATATGTCGTAGATCAACAGAATTTTTTCATCCTGACTTTTCTAAAGCTATTGTACATTATTTCCTGTTATTATGAAACCCCCTATGCTATTGTTTTGATATCTTGATTATGTCACGATAGGTATAATCTGGCAAGGTTTACATTAAAAAATAAAATGGACCGATACCGATCCATTTTATTATACGCATTAATACTTTATTATGCACACAATGGAAATTAAACGTCATTTAATCCCATAATAAAGGAATTGATTTGAACATCCTACCTATCGCTTTCAGTTTTTTTTAACCAGTTCTGGAACAGCTTGCCGAAATAATCAAATACACCTGCAACTTCTACTGTTTCTCCCGCAACTATGTCCACTTCACCTATCTTTTTTCCATTGCTGGTCACCATCAATACACCGATCTTCTGTCCCTTTTCCACTGGGGCCTTTAACGGTTGCTGCAGTTCAACCTCTCGTTTAAAGTCCTTCGGCTCCTCCTTCATCTTAAGCGCTGACAGATTATCTCCTGCCAATCCGGTTATGCTGCTTTTTTTGCCCCCCGTTACAGCTATCTCTTTTTCAATAACCTGTTTTTTTTTCACTACTAATACCGAATCATAGTTTGCAAAACCATAATCCATAAGTTTTCTTGCTTCATCAAACCTTATTTGCGAGCTCGGGGCACCCAAAATAACTGCTATAAGTCTTAAACCTCCACGTTTTGCGCTTGCTGATATACAGTGTCCCGCCTCTTCGGTATATCCGGTTTTTACACCATCACATCCATCATAGAATCTTACCAACCTGTTTGTATTAACCAGCATGGTTTCTCCATCTCTCATATAATCAAGCCAGATTGTGCTCCATTTAAAAAAATCCGGATGTTTGAGCAGCTCTCTGCTCATAATAGCCGTATCATAGGCAGTTGTATAATGGTTATCAGAAGGTAAACCGGTACAGTTGGAAAAATGGGTATTGTTCATTCCCAATTCTTTTGCCCGCTGATTCATCTTGTTTACAAATGCTTCATGGCTTCCGCTGATTTTCTCGGCCAAAGCAACACTTCCATCGTTGGCAGATGCAACAATAACAGCCTCCAGAATAGTTGATACAGGAAATGTTTCACCAACATCAAGAAAAACCGTGGAACCGCCCATGCTTGCGGCATGCTCGCTGACACTGATAGTGTCATCCAATTTTAACCTGCCATCTTCAAGCGCTTCCATAGCCAGTAATAGCGTCATGATCTTCGTAATGCTGGCCATAGGACGTTTTTCATGTGAATTTTTTTCATACAGAATACTACCAGTCTCATAATCCATTAAAAGAGCAGATTTTGACTGTATGTTAAAAGGAAGTTCCTCAGCCGGTTCCGTCAATGCTGCCGCACTAACGTGAGAAGGCAAAAGCAGTAATATTGCAAATAGCCAGGGAAGTATAATGCGTTTCAAAGTATCCAACATCATCCCTCCTATGATAAGAAAGTCATCTGTGATTATGTTTTCCATTGTATAGGAGGGTTATTCACCTAAAAAGCCTGTATTAACTTTGATTGAACATTATATAAGGTTTTCAGTCTTACAAATCTTCAATAATGCTTAATAAAAGTCGTGTAAAACGATCAGCTGCATTGGATGCTGTTTCAATCACTTCCTCATGGGTAAGGGGTTTATCTAAAATACCTGCAGCCATGTTGGTGATACAGGATATGCCCAGCACTTTCATCCCTGCATGTACTGCGGCTATAACTTCGGGGACCGTCGACATCCCTACAGCATCAGCCCCCAGCTTCATTAGCATGGTTATTTCAGCAGGCGTCTCATAACTGGGACCCGGCATCATAGCATAAACACCTTCCCGCAAATTCATGCCCAGTTCCCCTGCTTTATCTGTTGCAAGGCTTCGCAACCTTTGATCATAGGCATAGGTCATATCGGGAAACCTTGGGCCAAGCTCGTCCGGATTTCTGCCCCTTAACGGGTTAACGCCTGTCATATTGATGTGATCCCGTATCACCATTAAATCTCCCGGAGAAAAATCAGGATTGACTCCTCCCGCTGAATTAGTAACTATCAGGATTTCAACTCCAAGCCTTTTCATAACCCTGACCGGGAGAATTATCTGATCTAAATCATACCCTTCATAGTAATGAAACCGTCCCTGCATAGCTATTATTTTTTTATTTCTGTACTTACCTATAACAAATCTGCCAATATGACCTTCTACTGTGGTATCCGTAAACCCGGGAATCTCCTTATATGGAATTATGACTTGCTCTTCAATGTATGCTGCAGTATTTCCCAAACCGGAACCCAGGATTATTCCTATAGTTGGTTGTATATCTATCCTTTTCTTTATAAATTCGGCGGCTCTTTTGTACATACTTAAACACCCCGTTTCATAATTTTCAATTTAACTATCAAATATTCTATCAGACAATAAATGATCTATTCAATATGAGATGTTCTAACCCTTTGTCTGAAAAGACATTTACGAACAGAGCCCTAAAAATGAACGGGACAACAAAAGTTTCGTACAAACCTACAATTAAAAAAGGAATTATTATAAGCAAAAACTTCCATGTATAGGCAGCCATCCTTTGGAATTTTACCTGTTTATTATAGTAGATTTTCCGGTTTTTAAAGCTGTGAATACCATACTGTAAAGATATAATTCCCATAACTACGATACAAGGTACATAGATAAAACACTGAG
>LFTM01000184.1 GCA_001513505.1 Clostridiales bacterium DTU092
CATATATAAGCAGAGGTTTTATAACCGAGCCGGGCTGTCTGCGCCCCTGAGTTGCTCTGTTAAGACCCTTTCTAATAACGTTATTATCATTTACCCCTTCACGACCCCCTACTAACGCCCGTATTTCACCTGATGAGGCATCCAACACTACCAGTGCACTTTCACAGGATAAACCTGTTGATGGACTTTTTGGGAAAAGCTCATCCATTGCATAGAGTTCTTCAGCATACTTTTGAAGATTGTTGTCCAAAGAAGTATAAATTCTATATCCATTTGTAAACAGTTCTTCTTCACTAACCCCCAGGATTTCAGCAGCTTCTTCCAAAACCATATCCATAAAAAAACGATATGGGTAATTTCTATTGGATGGGGATGCAAAAACCAGCTTCTCTTGTTTGGCTTTGCTGCCTTCCTCAGCAGTCAGATACCCATTGGATACCATCAGATCTATGGCCAGATCTTTTCTGCTCAGCGACTGGGACAGATTAATAAACGGTGAATATTTTGAAGGGTTTTTAGGTATTCCTGCCAGAAGGGCTCCTTCTGCAACCGACAGATCTTTTGCTGATTTTCCAAAATAAAGCCTTGACGCGGCTTCGATGCCGTATGCTCCCTTGCCAAAATATATCAGATTAAGATACATCTGCAGAATCTGGTCCTTTGAATATTTTTTTTCTAATTGATGGGCAAGATAAATTTCCTGTATTTTTCTGGTTAAAGTCTTATCCTGAGAAAGAAAGCTGTTTCGCACCACCTGCTGTGTTATTGTGCTTGCTCCCTGAGCATATCTTCTTTCCTTTATATTTTGAAGCAGAGAGCCAAACATCCGCTTTATATCGAACCCATGATGCTTGTAAAATCTTATATCTTCTACAGCAATAAATGCATCACGCACATGCTGGGGAATATCAGAAAGAGGGATGTTGATCCTGTTTTCTATTCCGTAAATGCTTGTTATTAGATTATCATCTGCATCGTATATAAAGGAAGATTGTTTGATATTTTCAATTTTACTTAAATCTATATCTTTCAACCTGTTTATGATGATTGATATATATGCAGATGAGACCATTAATAATACAATAAAAACGGATAATAAGCCCATAAAAATATTTCGATATATATGTTTATGATTTTTTCTTTTTTTTCTGCTCATTCTTGAAGGTATCGATTCATATTGATTCATGTGGAATAACCTCCCGGGCTAAATTAACATTTTATTTTGCTATTATTCCCAATGAATCAATAGTTTAAACTATATCAAAAAAGGACTCCTATATAGGAGTCCTTAAACTGCTATTAATGATTTTGTTGATGTTCAAAAATTATCAACCACGGACACCTGGCCCAGTCCGCGTTCGATATTCATTTCGTATATACGCTTGGCATCCAGTTTATCTGCGATAATAGTTGCAGCTTTTTTTGGATTTATTCGGGTGCCGCAAGTAAATACATCTATACTCGCATATCCATGTTCAGGAAAGGTATGGATAGCTAAGTGAGATTCTGAAACTATAACAACTCCGGACACTCCGTGAGGAGCAAACTGATGGAAGGCAACCTCCCGAACTTCTGCACCTGCTTCCAGCGCCGCGTCGGTAATAATTCTCTCCATGTACTGAAGGTCATTTAAAAGCTCCTTGTCACACTCCCATAACTCCAGAATACAATGTCTTGAATAGGTATCCATATGAATCCCCCCTATCAATATACTTATCCACTTACGGGGGCAGGTTAGTACAACTGATGCTCCAGCCCTGCGAAGGGCAATTAGATCAGCAGATGTCCCAACCCTTTAAGTGGATATTATATTGGCAGTTTGGTAATCATACATGCCGATGTATACTTTAACATAAAACCTGTCAAAAATCAATGATTATAATTCATATGCTGTAAAGCACTGTATGGATAAATCTTATATTACCTGTTTCAATATGTATTATACAGAAAAACAGGTGTGGACTTAACCAATAATATATACTATAATATATATTGTGATATATATTATATTGGACTGCCGTGTTTTATTATATGCTGCAACGCAAAGTTTGTTGATTTATATAAATGATTATTTGTCAATAAATTAGGGGTGAGTTATTTTGCACAACAAAAGAAAGTTAATATTGGGGCTTGGAATAGGGATGTTACTGATAATTGCATATTTAGTATTTCTTTATTTTCAACCCGGGCCTCAAAAAATATCATATAATGAATTTCTTCAGGCTGTCAATGAAGGAAGGGTAAAAAGAATCTATCTTCAGGATAAGGATATATTAAACGGATTATACATGGACGGTACAGAGTTTATTACCGATAATCCGAGAAAAGAAGGTTTTAAGGAAGAGCTGTTAAAAAAGAATATCGAAGTGGATGAAAGAAGCCGGGAAGGACAGCTTATGAATGCGGGCAGCTTTATCCTGACTGTAAGTGTTTTTGGTGCGCTTATATACTTTCTGTCAAACAGATCGGTTAAACAGGCTCAAAGCGGTATGGGTAAGCTTTCTTCCATATCAGCGCATCCTGAAGGGGAGACCGGAGTTACTTTCAATGATGTTGCAGGTATTGATGAGGTAAAGGAAAGTATTCGGGATATTATCGATTTTATAAAAAATCCTGAAAAATACGTACGTTATGGAGCCAGACTTCCCAGGGGAGTAATTCTGTATGGCCCTCCCGGAACGGGAAAAACTCTGGTAGCAAAAGCTGTTGCCGGAGAGGCCGGGGTACCTTTTTATGCAGTTTCCGGGTCCGATTTTGTACAGATATATGTTGGAGTAGGAGCAGGCAGGATCCGCGATTTATTCAAAAAAGCCAGGGAGAGCGGTAAATGCGTAATTTTTATTGATGAGATTGATGCGCTGGGCAAAAAAAGGGATGCAGGTTTCGAAGGAGGCAATGATGAACGAGATCAAACCCTGAATGCACTGTTGGCCGAGATGTCGGGGTTTAAGGATAATCAGGGTATAGTGGTAATTGGTGCCACCAACAGGCTTGACGTACTGGATCCCGCTTTATTGAGGCCCGGCAGATTCGACAGACATATTGAGGTTGGATTACCTGATGTAAAGGGAAGATATGAAATACTGAAACTACAATGCAAGGATAAACCGCTGTCTAAAGATGTGGATCTTTATGCGGTAGCCCAACAAACGGTGTATTTCAGCGGGGCTAAACTAGAAAACTTGTTAAACGAAGCAGCAATACTTGCAGCTAAAAGAAACAGCGGAACAATAGAACCGGAAGATATAGACAAAGCGTTTTACATTGTTATAGCAGGCCTTGAAAAGAAGGACAGAAGCGCTATCCATACATTTGACCGGCGGGTCACAGCCTTTCACGAGGCTGGTCATGCATTGATTACGAGAATAATTGCGCCTGAACACAAAGTTTCCAGGGTTACAATAATTCCCAGTACAAAAGGAGCAGGTGGATTCAGCATGAGTATTCCTCCTGACAGGATGTATTATAAAAAAATCGATATGGAAAATAGTATAAAAATTGCACTTGCAGGGAGGGCTGCTGAAGAAATAGTATTTGGTGAAAAAAATATTACCACCGGAGCATCCAACGATCTTGAGAAAGCAACTCAGATATTAATGGATATGATTACTAGATTTGGTATGGGTAAAGGCTCAGGATTGTTGTCTTATAATGTGCTGTTTAATAATGGCATACGCCAGGTTGAGGATGAGATTATAAGAGAGAGCAGAGATATTATGAATTCATATTATACAGCGGTTAGAAATATATTGGTGCAGAACAAACCCATTTTGGAAGCTGTTGCAATGGCTCTGCTTGAAAAGGAAACCCTCAATGAGTATGAGCTTGATCAAATAATAAGTATAACCAGAGAAGAGATGAAAAGTTCTGCATAAATAGTATGTGAACCATTTTATTACCTTCCTCATATTATAGTATAAAGCTATCCATATTATGTATATATACATGGGGGGAGGTAAATCTGAATGAATTATGGTTATAATGATTATGGTGATATGCAATATGTCCCTTGGTGCTATTATCCTTTAGAGTACCAGGACAGGTACGGGTATATGTTTCCCTGGATGGAACCCGAGTATCATGAGGGAATGGCTTATCCTGTAATGTATCCTGATATATATTATAAAATATACCCGTATGTATGCAGGGTATGCGATGAGATGGATAATCCATATATCCCTTATCCCAGTCATAGCCACATAGAAGATATGATAAATAAGTGTTATGATATGTGCGTAAAGGAAATGCCAGAGCTCGAAGAATATGCCGGGGCAAAAATGAAAGAAAAGCAAGAAATTGAAAATCTTCAATTTGAACGGCGAAGAACACCTATTTTAAGAGACCTTATTGCTATCGTACTGTTGACGGAACTCTTCCGAAGAAGGAGAAGAAGATTCTTCCGTTGGTAGATTGCTCCGGTCTGTTATAAAAAAATTGATAACGGTACAAATTTTTAGTTTTGCAGTGGAAATATCCACTGCTTTTTTGTTGTATGCGAAGTATTTAAAAATTTAAAGATTGGAGAAAATAATAGATATACAAATATCGAAAGGATGATACGATGCAGGTGAAAAAATTAAATGTGTCTCCAAGGCAAGACGATATCAATACAAACCAGTTGAGAAAACATGGATATGTTCCGGCAATATACTACGGCGGGGATGAAAAGCCCAGAAAATTAACTGCCAGCAAAAAAGAATTAAATGCCTTAATTGCAAGAATCGGAGGTAACGCCTTATATGAAATTGCTATAGAGAATGATGTAAAATGGGCAATACTTAAAGATGTTCAAAGGGATCCTGTTACAAAAGAAATCATTCATGTTGATTTTCTGGATGCGGCTGATAATAGAAAGATCAGCATGAGCGTTCCGTTGAAATTTGAGGGAACAGACGAATTGGAATCAAAAGGTATTATCCTGCAGCGGCAAATCGAGACAATTAATGTAGAGGGTTGCGTTAATACCATTCCTTCTTATATAAGTGTAAATGTTGGTAATTTAAAGGTTGGTGAAAGCATCCGCATTGGAGATTTAAAGATCGGTAATGATATTCAAGTGCTGGATCCCTTGGATAAACTTGTTGCCGTAACAATATCTGCTGTTACATAAATTTCGATGAAATAAAAAAGTGTGCTTGGTTTGGGTTATTGAATTTTGAAGTCAAATAGTGTAAACTGTTATAGGTGGAATACAAGAAAACATAAAGGGTTTGGAGGAAGCTATGAAATACGTTTATGCTATTTTAACGGTTGTTGAAAATAATCCAATAATGCAAACATATGTTAGTGATAGACCCATGACTGGAAGAGAACTGCTGGATGAAGTCATACTTACAGATGAAGAGAAAGAAAAATATAAAGACTGGGACGATGAGAGAAAGATAATTCAAGACATGAATAAGTTCCAATCAATAAAAGTTGAGATACAGGAAGTAGAGGTTGAGTAATACAAAAATCCCTTCGACAAAAATCGAAGGGATTTATGTATTATTTTTAAATATAATACATAAACATCCAATTTTCGAAGGAGGAGAATTCATTTAAGTGCAGAATATTCTAACTGTGTTTTGAAATGAGTACTAGGGCTGTAGATAAAAGGAGGGGTTTTTTTGCAAGTCCGATGCAGCAAAGACAGGCATACCCTAGTGGTGGATATTGATGGGGAACTGGATCATCATACCGCTGATTTTTTAAGGGATAAAGTGGACAGTGTATTGGA
>LFTM01000061.1 GCA_001513505.1 Clostridiales bacterium DTU092
GATGCGTACCTGTGCCAAAGGCCATGCCTGGATCCAGCTCCAATATAATCTCTTCTTCTTTCGGTTGATATTCTTCCCATGTAGGTTTGACTACAATTCGCTGCCCGACGGCCACAGGTTTAAAATATTTTTTCCAACTATTGGCCCAATCCTCTTCATTTACACTTGTCATTGATATCCGGCCGGTACCCAGGTTAAATCCAAAATTCTGGCTTAATAACCAACCAATCTTTTCTTTTATATATTGATATTTATCATGAAACGAAGCATCGTTGGGCAGATATCCCTTTATAGTTACTTCCCCATTCATATTGTTTAACAGGGAGTCATCTACTATTTCGCCTAACCCGCTATCTTCAAAGCCGGAAATATCTGCTGGATCCTGGATAACAACACCCTGAACCCCAAGTTCATAAAATATTTGCGCCATTATATCTATGCCTTCGTGTACCGTTTCTATACTGACTTCAATCCATTCCATTTATTTGCTCCTCCCACCCGCGTAAACATATCTCCTTAACACCTGCTAAACTCCAAATGCATCTTTCATTTTGTCAAAAAATGATTTCCTCTCCTCATTATATTGCAGGTCCTTAGTTTCCTCTTCAAATTGTCTTATCAATTCCTTTTGTCTTTCAGTTAGCTGCTTAGGCACTTCAATATTTACCCTTACATAGAGGTCTCCCTTCAGATTGCTTCTAAGACGGGTGATTCCTTTGTTGCGCAATCTAAAAACCGTACCGGTCTGAGTCCCCTCCGGAATACGATACTTTACCGTACCTTCCAGTGTAGGAACTTGTAATTCAGCGCCTAAAGCTGCCTGTCCAAAAGTTATAGGAATGTCACAGTATAGATCATATCCCTGTCGTTTGAAAATCTTGTGGGGCAGTACTGTTATATACACATATAAGTCCCCGGGCGGACCTCCCCGTTCGCCGGGCTGCCCTTCCCCCCTCAACGTGATTACCTGACCATTGTCAATTCCAGCTGGAATGTTGATGCTTATCTTTCGCGTTCTGCGTACTTTCTTTCTTCCATGACATCGTCTGCACGGCTCTTCAATTATCGTTCCTTCGCCGTTACACCTGTCGCAAGTTCTCACGTTGACGAAGCGGCCGAATGCGGTATTCTGTGCATAGGACACTTCCCCCTCACCGTTACATACCGGACAGGTGACAGGTTGAGTTCCTTTTTTTGCTCCCGTTCCATTACAATCGGAACATATCTCCATTCGGACAACCTCAATCTCCTTTTTGGTTCCAAAGGCTGCATCCTCAAAAGATATATCCAAATCATACCGTATATCGGCTCCTCTGGTTGGCGCATTTCTTCTGTATCTGCTCCCAGTCCCAAAACCGGTGCCTCCAAAGAACATATCAAATATATCGTCTATGCCGCCAAAATCAAATCCACCAAATCCCTGTCCCGTTGGTCCCTCATGTCCAAATCGGTCATATTGAGCGCGGGTTTCAGGATTTATCAGGACATTATACGCTTCGTTTATTTCTTTAAACTTTGCCTCAGCTTCGGCATCTCCCGGATTTAAGTCAGGATGATATTTCTTTGCCAGTCTTCTGTACGCCCTTTTTAGATCATCTTCACTGGCATTCCGATCAACACCTAAAATTTCGTAGTAGTCTCTTTTTGACAATACATCTCACCACCTTCCTGCTACAGTTCGTACATATATAGACTGCATTTCGTAAAAAAGAATTATGGGAAAAGCTAAAACCGTTCCGGCTTTGGCTTTTCCCAGCGCCGACAATTTATGTTATGCTATTTATCCCTTATTCATCCTCATCTACTACCTCATAATCAGCATCTACAACATTTTCATCACTTTGTTTTTGTTGGTTATTCGACGCTTCCTGATTAGGTGATGAGCCGGCACTTGCCCCTTGCTGATAAACACGGCCAAACACCTCATATGATACCTGGGCCAGTTTTTCAGTTGCAGCTTTTATTCTGGATACGTCGTCGCTTTCCAATGCCTTTCTCGTTGCCTCAATTTCTGCATTTATCCTGTCCTTATCCTGCTGGCTCAGTTTATCTCCCAACTCTTTAATGGTCTTCTCAGTGTTATATATCAGCGAATCGGCATTATTTTTCGCCTCAACTGCTTCTTTCCTCTTTTTGTCCTCTTCAGCATATCTTTCAGCATCCTTAATGGCTTTTTGTATCTCATCTTCGCTTAAGTTAGTTGAGGCAGTAATAGTGATCTTCTGCTCTTTTCCTGTCCCCAGATCCTTTGCCGATACATTCACAATACCGTTGGCATCGATATCAAAGGTTACCTCGATTTGAGGCACTCCCCGGGGTGCAGGCGGAATGCCATCAAGAATAAAACGGCCCAGTGTTTTATTGTAGGCTGCCATCTCCCTTTCACCCTGCAGCACATGTATTTCAACGCTGGTTTGTCCGTCAGCAGCAGTACTGAAGATCTGACTCTTTTTAGTAGGAATTGTAGTATTCCTCTCTATCAATTTTGTAAATACACCACCAAGGGTTTCTATACCCAGAGACAACGGAGTTACATCAAGCAACAGTACATCCTTGACCTCTCCGGCTAATACACCTGCCTGAATGGCTGCCCCAATAGCTACGCACTCATCAGGATTGATTCCTTTATAAGGCTCTTTGCCTATGGCTTTCTTAACAGCAGCCTGTACAGCAGGAATTCTGGTGGATCCTCCAACCAGAATAACTCTGTCTATCTGATCAGGGCTAAGTCCCGCATCATTAAGAGCCGTCCTTAATGGGCCCATTGTTTTTTCTACAAGATCAGATGTCAGCTCTTCAAATTTAGCCCTTGTTAATGTCATATCAAGATGCTTTGGCCCTGAAGCATCAGCTGTAATAAACGGAAGATTTATGTTTGTAGTAAGTACGCTTGAAAGTTCTATCTTGGCTTTTTCAGCAGCTTCCTGAAGCCTTTGCAAAGCCATCCTGTCGTTTCTTAAATCTATTCCCTGTTCCTTTTTAAACTCTTCTGCCAGATAATCCACTATCCTCTGGTCAAAGTCATCTCCACCCAATCGGTTATTACCGCTGGTTGCCAAAACCTCAAATACTCCGTCTCCTATCTCCAGTATGGATACGTCAAAGGTTCCGCCTCCAAGATCATATACCAGAATCTTCTGGTTGGTTTCCTTATCCAGACCATAAGCAAGAGAAGCAGCGGTAGGTTCGTTAATAATACGAAGCACTTCCAGCCCTGCGATCCTTCCTGCGTCCTTGGTGGCCTGGCGCTGACTGTCACTGAAATATGCCGGTACCGTAATAACTGCCTGAGTTATAGTCTCGCCCAGATAAGCTTCTGCATCCTGTTTCAGTTTCATCAATATCATAGCAGATATTTCCTGAGGCGTATACTCATTATCATCTATTTTTATCCTGCGGTCTGTACCCATATCTCTTTTAACAGAACTTATTGTTCGTTCAGGGTTGGTAACGGCCTGACGTTTTGCTACCTGCCCGATTAACCGTTCACCGGTCTTCGAGAATGCTACCACAGAAGGTGTAACCCTCGCACCTTCGGCGTTTGGAATAACAACAGGTTCTCCACCCTCCATTACAGCAACGCAAGAATTAGTTGTTCCTAAATCAATCCCTATTACTTTTCCCATATATTGTTCCTCCTTGTTTACGAAATGATCTTAAATATTTCAGCTTATTGGCTTACGGCCACTTTGACCATACTGTAGCGGATTACTCTGTCCTTATATTTGTACCCTTTTTGAATAACTTCAACGACAGTGTTTTCTTCTATACCGTCCTTTGCTTCTGTCCTCATGACAGCATTATGTAACTGAGGGTCAAATTCTTTACCCAGCGCTTCTATTTCCTCAACCCCCAGCTTTTTCAGTACATCTACAAACTGATTTTTTACCAATTCAATTCCTTTAACAATAGAGTCTTCCGAAGAGCTTTTAGAAGTTGATTCGAGAGCCCTTTCCAAATTATCCAGGACAGGCAGAAAAGCACTGATGGTATCAACTGTAGCAGTTTCATGTGCTTCCGCCAAAGCACTCTTATTTCTCTTCCGATAATTGTCAAAGTCAGCCTGGAGCCTCTGAGCCAACGAAAGATACTGTTCTTTTTCACTATTAACCTTATTAAGCTGTTCCTGTAAATCTTCGATGGTTAATTGCTGTTTATCGTTGCAAGAACACGTATGCTCACCATTTTTCCCGCACTGCCCGCCATCACAGGATTCATTGTCTTGCTGCAAATCATCCCGTTCCTCTTCTTGTGAAATATCATGTTGCTCTACATGATTTTCCTCTAATCCCTCCCGCTTATTGTCTGTATCCCATACCATAAAATCTTCACCGTCCTTAACTGTATTATGCCGTAAACAAAAATAAAATTTTTAATTTATTCTTTAAACAGCAGTGTTAAATAGTTGCTTACACTCTCTCCAACATGGCGCATAATAGAAACTACCTTGGAGTACTCCATCCTGGTAGGTCCGATCAACCCCATGGACCCCAGAACTTTATCACCTATACTGTATGTGCCCATAACCACGCTGCAGTCCTGCATCTCGTTGTACTCATTTTCAGTTCCAATTACAATCACAACATCATCTTCTTCATATTGGCTAAATAAATTGTAAAGTATATCTTTGTTCTCCATCAGATTTAGAAAATCCCTGGCTTTAATGATATCCTGGTATTCCGGGAAATTAAATATATTGGCAGTGCCACCTAAATATATATCGCTTTGCCTTTTATTGGCAATGCTATTGGTTAAAGCATCCAAAATATTACGGATAAACTCCTTTTGCCTCATAAGCTCTTTCTGTAAATCAGTAGCATGCTTTATGTTCACATCAGCAAAAGTCTTATCGCGGTAATATTTTGTAAGCATATTTGATATCCGCTCCAAATAACCGGCATCAATATTATCCGGTATACGTATAAGCGTATCTTTAATTATTCCCGCACTGGTCACTACCAATAATAGGGCATATTGCCTATCTATTGCAATCAACTCAATGCGACGAATCAATACTTTATTCAAGCGTGGACCTAATACAACGGAGGTATAATTGGTGATATCTGATAGTATATTAGCAACCTGTTCTATGATCTCCTCAATCTCGGTAGTTTTCTGGTTACATATCTCTCTTATCCGTTGAGCTTCATCAGGAGTAAGATTTCTTGTTTCCATCAGCTTATCAACATATAATCTATAAGCCTTATCCGATGGAATACGTCCTGCCGAGGTATGAGGCTGTTGTAAGTAACCCATTTCTTCCAAGTCTGACATTTCGTTCCTTATGGTTGCAGGGCTGATACCCATGCCATACTTCTTGGCAATGGTTCTGGATCCAACGGGTTCCCCGGAAGATATATAGTCCTGAATCACAGCCTGTAAAATCTGTAATTTGCGTCTACCCAGTTGCATAGATATCACCCCCTTCTCATTTTATTAGCACTCTCCCTTTACGAGTGCTAATCTATAATCTAAATTATCATTTCCAAACAACTTTGTCAATAGGTTTTTGGGCAACCGACAGGCGAAAAATTAATCCATAAATTCAAGCAATACACTGTTTTGAACATCCATTCCTCTTAATGTCAACCGGATATATTCTTCATCTTCTACAAGCAATTTTTTATCTACAAGCTTTCTTATAACGTCTCCATAATAATAATGTATATCCTTACCAAAACGTTGAGCAAAACTCTTTTTTGATATACCCTTAACCATTCGTAAATTCAGCATAATGGTTTCAAAACGTTGATCCGCCTCACTAATTCTTTCTCTGTATTCAATTCTTGATGTGCCTGTTATAACCGCATCAATGTAATCTTTTATATGACTGAGATTTGAAAATCTTTCATTATTGAAATGGGAATGAGCTCCGTTTCCACATCCTATATACTCTTCGTTATTCCAATAGATGAGATTGTGAGAAGATTCCCTTCCCGGTAAGGCAAAATTGGAAATTTCATACTGTTCCAGCCCATGTTGACACAAAAAATCCCTGCCACTGTAGTACATATTTCTGTCTTCCTCATGAGTAGGAAGACAAATCTTTCCCTGAGAAAACCAGGTGTGCAGCATTGTGCCTTCTTCAACTTTCAAACTGTACATTGATACATGCTCTATTCCAAGCATACAAACCCTGTTTAAGGTTTCCATCCATTCATCAAGCGTTTGGTCAGGAAGGCCGAACATTACATCAACGTTAATATTATCAAACCCTGCATTTCTGGCCATGTCCACGCTATTAACAAAATCTTCACTACCGTGAATCCTTCCCAGGGTTTCCAAATGCTTCGCCTGCCAGGCCTGCAGGCCTATACTTAAACGGTTTACCCCTGCTCTTTTTAACAGTGAAAGCTGTTCTCTTCTTATAGTGCCGGGGTTGCCCTCTATGGTAATCTCGGCGTTTTCCTGAACATGAAAAGAGCTGGTACATACATCCAGAACATATGCTAATTTTTCTGCAGAAATAATTGTAGGCGTACCCCCGCCAAGGTAAATTGTCTGTACTCTGCAGTCAGAAAGATGCTGTTTCCATTCCCGTAGTTCCGTACACAGTGCATTTATATAAGGTTCTATCCATTCTTTCATACCCTGGTATGACAAAAAATCGCAGTAATAGCATTTTCGAAGGCAAAACGGAAAATGTAAATAGAGACCGATATTACGCACATTTAACCCCCCTAGTTGATTTTAAGCACTGCCATAAAAGCCTCCTGGGGAACCTCGACAGAACCAATCTGACGCATCCTTCTTTTGCCTTCCTTTTGTCTCTCAAGCAGTTTCTTTTTCCGTGTAATGTCTCCTCCATAGCATTTTGCAAGAACATCCTTACGCAGCGCCTTTACCGTCTCCCGCGCTATTATCTTATTGCCAATTGCTGCCTGTATGGGAACCTCAAACAACTGTCTTGGGATAACCTCTTATAATTTTTGGGCTATAGCTCTTCCTTTGGCATATGCCTTATCCCTATGAACAATAGTAGAAAGAGCATCCACCACATCACCGCTTAAAAGAATATCGAGTTTTACCAGGTCCGCTTCTTTATATCCAATATATTCATAATCAAAGGAAGCATATCCCCTGGTCCTTGACTTTAATGCATCAAAAAAGTCGTAAATAATCTCATTCAGCGGCATCTCATAGGTTATAAGCACCCTGTTACCTTCTATATATTCCATTTGCTTATACTCTCCCCGCCGTTCCTGACACAGCTCCATAATTGGTCCAACATACGTATCAGGCGAAAAAATCTGAACACTGACTCTTGGTTCCTCAATATGGTCTATCTCAACCGGCGGAGGAAGATTGGTGGGGTTGGAAACCTCTACCATTTCTCCATCTGTTTTCAGTACTCTGTATATAACGCTCGGTGCAGTAGTGACCAGATCCAGATCAAACTCCCTCTCCAGGCGTTCCTGTATAATTTCCATATGCAACAATCCTAAAAAACCACAGCGGAAACCAAATCCAAGGGCTACTGATGTCTCCGGTTCAAATACCAGTGATGCATCGTTGAGCTGCAGTTTCTCCAATGCATCTCTTAAATCCTCATACTTTGCCCCTTCTGCCGGGTATATACCACAATATACCATTGGCTGCAGCTTTTTATACCCCGGTAAAGGTTCCGGTGCCGGTCTGTCAGCATGGGTTATGGTATCACCCACACGAGTATCCCTGACATTTTTTATGCCAGCTGCAATGTATCCTACATCTCCTGCCCTTAGCTCCTCCACAGGCGATAAAAACGGCCGGAATACACCAACATCGCTAACTTCAAATTCTTTACCATTGGACATTATCATTATCCTGTCCCCCGGTCTAATAGTGCCTTCCTTTACCCTGATGTATGCAATAACACCACGGTAGTTATCATAGAACGAATCAAAAATCAAAGCCCTTAATGGCGCTTCATCATCGCCTACAGGAGGCGGGATCATTTCAATAATTTTATCCAGAACAGCATCTATGCCCGTAGCATTTTTGGCCGATATAAGCGGTGCGTTTTCAGTATCCAGTCCTATAACATCCTCTATCTGCTTCTTTACCCAATCGGGCTGGGCACCGGGTAAATCAATCTTGTTTATAACAGGAATGATCTCTAAATTGTGTTCCAATGCCAGGTAAAGATTGGCAAGGGTCTGTGCCTGGATCCCCTGGGAAGCATCCACTACAAGCAAAGCCCCCTCGCACGCAGCCAGACTTTTTGAAACTTCATACGTAAAATCTACATGCCCGGGTGTGTCTATAAGATTTAGTGTATATTCTTCTCCATCCTTGTATTTATACGTCAACCGCACAGCCTGTGCTTTGATAGTGATACCCCGCTCCCGTTCCAGCTCCATGGTATCCAGAACTTGATCCTCCATTTCCCTCTCGCTTAATGCTCCGGTAAGTTCCAGCAACCGATCTGCAAGGGTAGACTTGCCGTGATCAATATGAGCGATTATACAAAAATTTCTTGTCCTTTGTTGTCTCAAGTTGGGCATACTTCGTTCTTTTCCTCCTTAAATATTCACTGAGAATATATTCGTTTCCTAATTATAATAATAAATGCTACTAAAAAAAGCAAATATTTTAAATGCAACATCACATTTCAATCATGTCTATAGCAGCAATTTTTATCCTTCTTGAAAAGAATAGTAATAAATGCTGGAATTCTATTATTGTAAACTTAAAAATAAAAAAAGTAAAAACTTTTTTTATTTATTGCAGGTATATGTATATGGAGTGTTTACAGAATAACAGATGAACTGTATTTTGAATAACTTTTAACTGCATTAGGAGGAAATTATATTGGGTAATATTGATACAGAAAAGTATGAAGAATTTTTGCAGACACATACCAATGGGCATTTCATGCAATCGGTAAAGTGGGCAAAGGTTAAATCAAACTGGCACAATGAAATAATAACCGTAAATGATCAGCAAGGGAATATTATAGGCTCAATGAGCCTGCTCATAAGAAAACTCCCTTTCGTTAAATATACCATCATGTATTCACCCCGGGGCCCGGTGTGTGATATGCATGATTTGGAAACCATAAAAAAATTGATTGACAAGGCCAAAGAAATTGCCAAAAAGTATAAAAGTTATGTGCTGAAACTGGATCCCGGCATAGAGAAGGAAGACACTGAATTTGCAAGAATTGCCAGAGAGCTGAAGTTTAGAATCAAGAATGACTCCAAGGATTTCGAAGGAGCACAACCAAGATTTGTTTTCCGTCTTGATCTTAGAAACAAAACTGAGGAAGATTTGATGAAATCCTTCCATCATAAAGTAAGATACAATATTCGCTTAGCAATAAGAAAGGGAGTAGAAATCAGAGTAGGAACAAAAGAAGATATTCCGGCATTTCATAAAATAATGATTGAAACCGGGATAAGAGATAATTTTGTTGTAAGAAACGCTGAATATTTCGAAAGAATGCTTGACTGCCTGGGACCTGACCATATAAGACTTTTTTTAGCTTACTACCAGGGAAAATTACTTGCCGGAACCATCGCGATATTATACGGCAATAAATGCTGGTATCTCTACGGGGCAAGCAGCAATCAGCACAGAAATGTAATGCCCAATTATCTTCTTCAATGGACAATGATAAAATGGGCACTTGAAAATAATTGTGATATTTACGATTTCAGAGGTGTGTCCGGAAATCTTGATGAAAATCACCCTTTATATGGACTGTATCGGTTTAAAAAGGGTTTTGGGGGCAAATTTACTGAATTTATTGGAGAGCTCGATTATGTATTCAATCCGCTAATCTATATCATGGTCGAAAAGTCCGAAGCATTATACCGAAAACTACGAAGAAGATTGTTTGTTATCAGAAACAGCATGGAACGGGGGAAAAATCACGGTAATGAATAAATTAGTAATTGAGGTTGAAAAGCTTTTAAAAAACGCTGAAATTATAAAGAAGAATTCACGCTCAAAAATAATAGCCGTACTTAAGGCAAATGCTTACGGACTGGGGTTATTGGAATTTGCAAACATTTTACAGCAAAACGATATAGATTTCTTTGCCGTAGCTGATATAAAAGAAGCTGTACATTTAAAAGAAAACGGTATTAAAGGTAAAATATTACTTCTTACTCCCACGAACCAGATGGAAGAGGCGCTGATTATCGTAGAAAACGGAGTAATTGCGACCGTCGGTTCCGAGACATCAGCCCTTATTCTGAATAAAGCTGCAGCTTCGCTGAATAAAACAGCAGACTTCCATTTAAAGATTGATACCGGTTTCGGACGTTTCGGCTTTTTGCCTCGGGAAATCCCAGAGGTATGTTCGTTAATAAAATCCTTGAGCAATATACAAATTACCGGCACATACTCCCATTTTTCTTTTTCATTCTCGAAGAAGCCCAAAAGCTCATATGCTCAGTACAATACCTTTATGGAAGCAATTGAATTAATGCAACAGAACGGGGTAGAACCGGGCTTACGCCATATATGCAACTCACCGGCATTTTTACTTTTTCCGGAAATGCACCTGGATGCTGTAAGAGTTGGTTCAGCTTTTTTAGGCAGAGTTCTTGTTAAAAACGGTCATGCTCTTGAAAAGATCGGTTACTTGAAATCCCAAATTATTGAGTCTAAAAATCTGCCAAAGAACCACAATATAGGCTATGCCAATACTTATAGAACAAATAAACCCATGAGGATTGGGATTGTTCCTGTCGGCTACCTGGACGGGTTTGGGCTGAGGAAACGAAGGGATTCTTTCAGGCTTAGCGATATATTAAGCTATATACGAAGGGACATAGGGCTGTTGAAGAGAAAGGACTGGGTTCTTGTCAATGGACAACGTGCCTGTATACTCGGCAGAATAAACATTAACAATTTCGTTGTAGATCTGACCAATATTAATGCACATGTGGGAGATGAGGTCATATTGGAAAATATAAATCCGCTACTTGTCGGAAATCATATAGAACGGGAATACATATAGTTATTCCCGTTCTATATGATTCATATGCCATTATGCTAATCCACTATCTGGCTTATGGCCTCAGCGAGATAATAAGCTGCCCTCTCTGCTTCCTTAAGTGTGGTTAAATTGCTCCCCACTTCTATTAATATAGCTTTTGTTGATACATGCTGATTATACCGCGAAGGCTTTACATAAACCGGTTTAGCCAGCCCGGGATATAATTCATTAACCTTATTGGTTAGTCTCATGGCAAACTTATAATTCTCCTTCCAATTGGGCCTTTCCGAAAAACCCCCGACATATCCCTGACCCGTACCGATAACCACAAACAGCTTAGCAACTCTATCTCCATTTATGTACACCACTTCATCGTCAGGACTTTTTACTCCTTCCTTATAAGCATTTCTGTGCAAATCTATAAAAATCTTGAGAGATTTATGTTCCTTCATATGCTTTTGAATGGTTTTCAACGATCTTACATATGCCGTTGCATGTTCACCTTGTTCGTGCTCAGTACGATCGTGTAAAACGGAGATACCCTTGGATTCCAAATGCCTTGCCAATACACTTCCTACCTTAACCACCGTATAGTCCAAATCATCGCATCGAAATGCCTCCACTGCTTTATAAGGATTATCGGGGTCAGGTCTGTACGCCTCCCTGGAATGAGTATGATATATCAGTATCTGGGGTCCTTCTCCTGTTAATGTAATGGAACCAAGATCGTCTTTGATCTTTGATATTTCTATTTTTATCTCCTCGGACATATCGGGCTCATGTTTAAGAAAAATTTCCGGCACATCCATGACCCGTTCACCCTGGTCGCCACGGGAAGCACTGGTTTCTACCGATTCATTATCGGATATTCCGGTTAGAAAGGGTATCTGGTAAGCCAGTATATTTCTTGGATCTCCAATTTTTTTGAATACCCTAAGATACACCTCATTCCCATTGTTTGTTTGATCAATAAGGTTTTGAGAATTGCCCGAATCCTTCATATATACTTTAGTTACCAACTGATAGCCAAAAATTAATATTAAAGCCAGGAGCAATACTAAAAATATATAATATATAAGACTTTTCAACTTAAAAACTCTTATATGTATCATCCCCCACATCCCTTTCCTCCTCCGTCTCTATAGCATATTCACATAAAAACCCCGATAGAACGGATATAAATGTTTCAATTCAAAAAATGATTTATATCTTCAATCGTCATATTTTTATGCAACGCCAGATCCAGCCCATCTGCCAGAATATCTGCAATATAATCCATCATAAGATCTGTTTCTTTCCGAGTTACCACCAGATCCCCCATACTCCTGGACACCACCTGCTGTACCATAGCATCCAGTTGCTCTTCATCCATCTGTTTAAACATCTGATAGAAGGAGCTTCCCGGCCCAGCCTGGTTTGTAAATTCATCCATCATCAGCTGTATACAATCCCTCCCAATTGTATGGGCATAAACAACGGTAGGCACCCCGATGGCTATTGTGGGTACACCAAGGGTGTCACGGTTAAGTCCCATACGTTTGTTACCTATTCCGGAACCGGGATTTATACCTGTATCGGCAATCTGTATTGTAGTTCCAATTCTATCAGTTTTTCGCGATGCCAATGCATCAATGGCTATAACAAAATCAGGCTTTAGCCTTTGCACAATTCCCATTATTATTTCCCCTGTTTCAATTCCTGTGATACCTAAAACCCCCGGTGCCACCGCACAAACCGATCTTATCCGTTCATCCACTTGTTCGGGTATATATTCAAAAATATGCCTTGTCACAAGAACCCTGTCCACCACCTTGGGGCCAAGAGAATCCGGTGTAATATTCCAGTTGCCCAACCCTACTACCAAAATAACACTATTATCGTTAAGATTCATGAGCTTGCCTAATTCCTGTGCTAACAGCGTGCTAACTGTTTCCTGATATTCCGGATCCCTGTACTTAATATCCATAGCTTCCAATGTTATATAATTTCCCTGCGGTTTCCCCAGATTTTCTTCGCCCAAAGGAGACATGATATGAACCCGGGAAATTTTTACTCCTTCCTTCTCCTCTTCATCCACCTTAACCCCCGGTATATGAAACTGATTTTGCTCCTGAAGCACCTCTCTTGCCTCCAGAGCAAGATCTGTGCGTATATTTTTCATCGATTCATCATCCTTTCATAAGACATTATTTTGATTCTTTTTATTTAGAGTGACCTTGTGTTTTAAATTTATTCTTCAATTATCAGCATACTTTTAATTCTTTTTGAGACATCTCATTTATTGAAGAATATTATGGAAGCCACTTTACGGAAAGGCTTAGAGCCTTTTAACGCAGCAGAGGATAAGGCCGAATCATTGTTTTAACATAAGCGAGTTTGATGAAGGCCCGAAGTAAGTTTTCAGGCTCTTAGCCTCGAAGCTCCAGTGGCTGGAATAATATTTTTCTATCAATGAACATTATGTGCAGAATACTATGGAAATCACCTTGTGAAAAGGCTTAGAACCTGTTAACGAAGCGCAAGACAGCCGAAACCAATGTCTGAGCGTAAGCGAGTTTTGGTGGAGGCCTGGAGCGAGTTTACAGGTTCTTAACCTTGAAACTTAAGTGATTGGAATAGTACTCTGCACATACTAAATGAAACAAATTCCTTCTAAATTTTTCTATAATAAAATAATAAGATATATCCATTTGTTCTTGCATTACTTATATATTCATGGTAGAATAATTACCGTTGAATCGCGCAAAAGGAGGTGATAGGCTTGGCAATCATTAAGTCGTCCATAAAAAGAGCAAGAGCTGTAAAAGCCAAGACTCTCAGAAATAAAATGATAATGTCCAATGTGAGAACCATAATAAAGAAATTTGAAAAATCATTGGAGAATGGTGACATAGAAGGGGCAAGAAATCTGTATCCGCAGGTTGTAAAGAGAATCGATATGGCAGCCTCCAAGGGAACCATCCATAAAAATACCGCCAATCGCAAAAAA
>LFTM01000198.1 GCA_001513505.1 Clostridiales bacterium DTU092
AAAAATATTTTCAAATTATACAACAAATTTCAATTGATCTCAAATTTAGCCTTTTATATTGTAACACAATAACATACAATAATGCAACGCATAAGCCGCATATTTCCCTCAAATTAACTATTATAACAACTTATTCGATATTATCGTCATCCAGTACGCAGATATAGGATAGATTGCGGTATTTCTCTGCATAATCCAATCCGTATCCTACTACAAACTTATCGGGTATAGTAAATCCAACATAATCTACTTTAACAGGAACCCGGCGTTTGGATGGTTTATCGAGACAACAGCATATTTTCAAACTCTTTGGATTTCTCGATAAAAGATTATCGGCAAGATAGTTAAGGGTCAACCCGGTGTCTACTATATCCTCAACAATAAGTACATCCTTTCCCTCTATATCTTCATCCAAATCCTTTAATATCCGTACAACACCTGAAGAATGGGTAGAACGTCCATAGCTGGACACCGCCATAAAATCCATAGTCAGCGGAAGCTTTATATGCTTTACCAGATCAGCCAAAAACATCACAGCACCTTTTAATATGCCAATAACAACCAGATCCTTATCCTGATAGTCTTTCGAAATTTCTTCTCCCATTTCGCTTATACGCTCCATAAGGGTTTGTTCATCAATAAGTATTTTCCCGATTCCTTGCAAATTATTTCCCTCCTTTTAATATGGCCTCCTCACATCATTTATAGAAGACAGGCTTTCTGTTTCCAAAACCATGCTTATGCGGGCACAGCAGATACCGTCGTTTCTCCTCCGTGCCGGCACGGCAATCCATATCTCTTTTAAACCTCGACTAAACCGATAAATCTTCCCGGCAGCTGTCGTTAAACAAAAACCCGGCACTGAGTTCAATAATGTTTGTGGTATTCTTCGTTACCCTGTAATCATTATGTATCTGACAGCCAACTACCCAAATAATGTTTTCCTCATCGGTTACGAGTGGTATACAGTCTCTGTCACGCCGTGGAATTTTATTGTCAATAAAAAAGTCCTTAAGTTTTTTTTCACCCTCCATACCAAAAGGTTTAAACCGATCACCTTTTTTCCTGTTCCGTACACTAAGCTTCCCCTTTATAGTATCACCATTTATATATATACACCACGGGGACGAAAAAGAAACTTGCCGGGACTGCACATTTCGGGCAACAATTTCCATTCCACTTTCCTTTATTATGACTTTACCCGGAATTTTCAGGTCATACCGATAGTTAATCTCTTGATCCCCGGCTTTGTCAAACGATAACACAATATGCTGATAATCCTTTATGACCACTATCCGATCCGGCAGATGTATCTGAGCTCCGGTTGCAGAGTTTGCTAACATATTCAGTATGCCTTCTATATGATTGGCCTGCACTCCTTTAAGTCCCTTGAGGTGTTTTAAACCTAATCTTAAAATCCGCCGTTTTACGGCAACAGGATAGGACATAAACACCTTTAAATCAAGCCTTATCTCATCATCCTTATCTTGCATTATCAACTTTCTATATTGCTCCATACAATAAGCATCCAAAAACTCTTCTTCATCCCGAAGAAGGGCTCCCATACGGACAAGGGCCTCGGTAAAATTCGGATTAAAATTTTTCTCGATATAGGGTATGAGTTTATATCTGATGCGATTCCGGGTATAGCCGGTATCAATATTGGTTGCATCAACACGAAAGCTTAACCCATTATCCCGGCAATATCTCTCTATATCACTTCTTGTTACATCAAGAAGAGGACGTATAAATTTACCGTCACGTACGGGTTTCATTCCCTGCAGACCCTGCATTCCCGTACCGCGCAATATGTTGTGGAGAATGGTTTCAGCCTGATCGTCCCGATGATGCCCCAGTGCAATCTTATGGCCTTCTATTTTATCAAGTACTTGCTCAAAAAAGCGGTAACGAACCATCCTTCCGGCTTCCTCTTCAGTAACGCCTGTCTCTCTGGCCAGATTGGGTACATTAAATCTCTCAATAAATAAAGGGACATCCCACTGCTGACATAGCCGGACAACAAAGTCCGCATCCTGATCTGCCTCCGTCCCCCTGATCCCATGATGTACATGAGCGGCATAGAGCGTTATATCCATAGTTTCACGGAGCTGCTTTAGAATATGCAACAATGCCACCGAATCGGGACCTCCGGAAACCCCGGCTAATACTCGTTCCCCCGAAGACAGCATTTTGTGCTTATGAATGGTATGGAGAACCTTTTTAAGCATTTGACCCACCTGTATTGTTTGAATAAAAACATTGTAGCCTTTTTACGTGTTTTTTTCAAGGGAAAATTATTTTATTTACCTTTTGTTCACAATTTAAAGCACAAAAAAAGCCGGCTTAAAAAGCCTGGCCGCTCCACTGTTAAATGCCGGGCTTCCACACCCTGCTTACCATCACCGTCATATCATCATTGGCTATACCGTTTGTTTGTTTTAGCGCCTCTTCCATGATAAAATCAGCTAATTCCTGGGGATTTCTGGTATCACATTTTGAAATTGTGTCGGCAAGCCATTTATCCTGATCCAGCTCCGAATCTATGCTGTCTGTAATCCCATCGGTCACCATTATTATCATGTCTCCGTCTTCCAAAACTACGTTAATGGTTTCAACTTGAATTTCCTCAAGAATCCCCATGGGCAGAGCCGGAGCCTTTATTATATCCACATGATCCTTTCTCTTAATAAATGTGGATACAGCACCTATTTTTACGATATCGGTACTGGCTGTAACCAGATCTACCACACACAGATCGGCAGTAGCAAACATCTCCTCTCTTGACCGGAGGACCAATACCGAATTAATTGTATGTACCGTCATATCAAGATCAAAACCGGCTTCAAGAAAATTTTCAAGCAGTGAAACAACAATACTGCTCTCAGCATCAGCCCTGCTGCCGGAGCCCATGCCATCACTTAAAGCCAGCATATGTTTTCCGTCCTCAATTGGTATAGAGGAATAATTATCTCCACAGGTATCGGCATACTGTTTTGTCTTTCTTGATATACCGGTGACAATTTTATACCTTTGTGATTCACCAAACTGCAGTTTACACTCTTTCTCCCCGCTGGCATAACATCCTTTTGAGTTGCACGACATGGGCTTTTTTATTATGTTGCTTAATGCCTTCTCAATAATCCGGACACACTCTCTCCGTCGTCCGCAGGATTTTTTTATAATGTTTACCTCAATCTTCCCATTGGGTTTTTCTATAACCGTTACATCTTTAATATGTATACCCTTTTTATCCAGTTCAACCAATATAGTATCTTCCAGATCTTTATTAAATCTAATATCTATATCAAGTTCGTGGGCTAACCGGGTTATAACCGTTGATATCCCCTCCAGCTGCCGGGCAACAAGGCTGCGGCACTCGTCTATTTTCTGCTGCCACTTACAATTTGTTCTGTATATTTCATAAGTCTCATTTAAAACATCCAACACAGTATCCAACTGAAAACAGTTTTTGCTGATTTCATCCGGGACATGTTCCCGCTTAATGGTTCCCGCTGATTCCACTATACTAATGAGTTCAAACATATTATTGTATGTACTGTAAAAGTTCCGCTGCCAGCAGGCTTTATAAAGTCCGCAATTGGAACACACCTGACTTGCAACCAGATCAAGCAGTTTATTGATACCATCTTTCCCTTTTATAACATTATATTGAGAGACCTTTGAAAACACCTGTGCCAATTTATGAAATACCTGGGAAAAATCCTCTAACCTGTTTATCGTAAGCTCTTTTAGCCTGTCCATATTCACGTATCCTTTTTGTTTGCTTATAATCGCCTGGCTGGAGTCAAAAAGCTGTTTTAACCATTCAATCATATTAAGTGGTATAAGCATCAAAATTATAACTGATACTGCTATTTCCCTAAATGACAGCAGAACATCAGTAGAACGGTTAATATAAAATACCATAAGAGCATTTGACAGCAGAAAAGCGCAGCCTGTCCCCAGTCTTCCCAAACCCCGAAAGGTACCAGCCATAAGACCGCAGACTGCAAAATGCCCGATAAAAACCGGATCAGGCTCACCGGACAATGAAAGAATCAATCCCGTCACACTGCCAATGGCAGCTCCCATTCCAACTCCACCGACATATGAAAACAGAAGGACAAAAGCAATTGACACTATATTCTTAAGCGATAAACCGAACAGATCTGCATTCCAGAAACCGGTGATAAGAAGGGAAAAAAATATACAAATACTGATCGTCTCCTGGCTTGATAAAATACGACGTTTTCCTGAGTTTATAAATAAATCCATAACCGGACTAAAAACATAAACCATCAAAAAGCCTATGATACTTTCCAATGCCGCAACAATCATATCATAAACCAGAAATCCATACAGATAAACATACAACAAATTGACAAGCACAAAAGAGAGTAGTACACCCAGCGCCGTATGAAAGTCACCCCGTATCCTGCGCTCCGGAGCTAAAATTCTGCCGTACAAAAGAACAGCACCCATAGCCAGTATGTATTTGAAAGCAAAGTTATTAAACCCGCTGCTTAAAAAGCCCAGCCCTGCAGCCAGCAGATACAGCCCCCAGTTTCTCTTGCGCTGCAATACATTGGCAAACAGTGCCACACCAAATGGAGCAATCTCACTTAAAATGACAGCTCGTCCCATTAAAAAGCAGAACAATAACATCAGCACATTATTGACGGCTGTTTTCCACTGAATGCGCGGAACAACAAATTTTTTTGTCCTCTTTTCGGTCAATCCCCGATAAATTAATTCTCCCTTTTGCATCATCAACTACACCACCTGATAAATACGGTATTAGCGGATAAAGCAAAAACATTATAACAGAGGGAGAATAAATATTTTGTCACTATTAGGAAAGAGAAACTAAAAACTTTACGACACAATGTACAAGCATCAAACACAGCTGATTCCTTTTGTGATAAAAAAGCCTCGTATACTGCACAGTTGGAATTAAAATGTCGATGAAGCCCGGTATAGCCTGAACAAAAATTTATTGACCTTGCAAGTCATATATAGTATCATTAATAGTGGTTCTGAAATCCGAGAGGATGGTGTTGATGTCTGAAAGCTCTGCTAAGGTGATTTTCAACTAAATAAAGTTGAATGTGGAGCATACAGGAAGCGGGTTATCATACGCGGTTAACCCTGCATTTTTGTCGTGCCCATATAATTTGACATTGCCTTGCAGAGTGCTTCAGCGACTATCCCAAAAAGCAAATTTTATCATTGGATGTTTTTGCTAATTTAACTTCCATATGCACAGCTTTAAAATAAAGAATGGATTCTAAACTCGGCAATGTTTATTTGTCGAGTTATTTATTTCTGTTAGAAACATCATATATATTATCTTTCATGTTGCTGCCCGCGGGAGCATTCTGTCTTCTATAGGCATGGAATGTCTCTTCGCGGGCTTTTATATTTTAATTTGAAAGGAGATAATTAACATGAAAAAAATTTATCAGGCACTGGAATTTGATAAAATACTGGATATGCTCGCAGAATACGCCTTGTCCGACAGGGTCAGAACAAAAATACGGGATCTTGAGCCATTTCTCTCGGAAGCTGAGGTACTCAGGCATTTGAATGAGACTACCAAAGCAAGATTAATTATAGAAAACTATGGCGATCCCCCTGTATCAGCAGTGGACGAACTGGAAAAATCATTATCACTGCTGGACAAGGGAGGAATGCTTATGCCCGAACAGCTTGAAAGGATCGCTCAATTTCTTGTCACCTGCAGAAGGTTGAAAACTTATCTTATAAAAGCTCAATCCTTGTCTTCAATGGTAGCGCAGTATGGATACTCCATCAATGAGCTGCCGGCAGTTGAAGATGAGATAAATCGATCGATCAGGGGAAGCCGGGTAGATGACAGAGCTTCATCACTGCTTGCAGGTATAAGAAGGAAAATTGCGAATGGCGACGAGCAGATCAAGTCAAAACTTAATTCCCTGTTGAGGAGCAATAAGAAATGGTTTTCCGAAAGCTTTATATTCACCCGCAACGGGCACTATACTTTACCGGTTAAAAGAGAATACAAAAACCAGGTCAAAGGTACGGTGATTGATATTTCTCAAAGCGGCAGCACATACTTTATCGAGCCCTCGGCTGTTTCAAAGCTTCAGGAGGAAATTGCCATGCTGCAGATTGAAGAGGAAAATGAAGTAAGGCGCATTTTATACGTGTTGACCGCCCTGGTGGAGGAGCACCTGACATATATCAAAATCAATATTGAAGCCATGGAAATTCTCGATTTCATATTTGCAAAAGCCAAATTGAGCATAGCAATGAAAGCTGTCTCACCGGGAATTACCACTGAAAGAAGGATAGAAATAATATCAGGAAGGCATCCGCTTTTGAATACAGATAATATTGTACCTCTTGATTTCCGGATAGGTGACAATGTTCGAGGTGTAGTTATAACCGGTCCGAACACCGGAGGTAAAACCGTTGCGTTAAAGACAATTGGTCTCTTATCGTTAATGGCTCAAAGCGGTCTTCATGTTCCGGCTGCAGATGCCTGTTTTACCATAAACGACTATGTGCTTTGCGATATAGGCGACGGCCAAAGCATAACAGAAAATCTGTCAACCTTCTCCTCACATATGACAAACATTATTAAAATTCTAGGATTGGCAACCCACCAATCCCTGGTGCTGCTGGATGAACTTGGCTCAGGAACTGACCCTAAAGAGGGAATGGGTCTGGCCATTGCCATTTTGGAAGAATTAATGGCTAAAAACTGTCTGTTTGTAGCAACAACACACTATCCAGAAATTAAGGATTTCGCCGAGGCTTCGCCAGGGCTTATCAACGCACGGATGGCTTTTGACCGCCAGACACTGCTTCCGTTATACAAACTGGAAATGGGGCATGCCGGAGAAAGTTGTGCTCTGTATATAGCACAGCGGTTAGGGCTTTCCCATAAAATAATTGAA
>LFTM01000289.1:0-15419 GCA_001513505.1 Clostridiales bacterium DTU092
CCATTGTACCCTTATGGGTAATCTCGGTAATCCTGACCTTCCGTGCCAGAGCTTTGATGTAAGCTATGTCTATCAGATTCTGGACACTGGCAGGTATATCCCCGAATCTGTCCACCAGCTCATCTTCAACATCATTCTTATCCTCAAGCCCGTTGATAGCAGCAATTTTTTTGTAAAACTCCATCTTATGACTCTCTTCAGCTATATAATCCTGATCTATATGAGCATTAACCTTTATATTAATAACCGTCTCAACCGGCTGAACCAGTTCCTCACCTTTCAGGGTGCGTATGGTGTCTTCAAGCAGTTTGTAATACAGCTCATATCCCACAGCAGCCATGTGGCCATGTTGTTCACCACCCAGTATGTTCCCGGCTCCCCGGATCTCCAAGTCCCTCATGGCAATTTTAAAGCCGGAACCGAATTCTGTAAACTGCTTAATCGTTTGAAGCCTTTTTTCAGCCTGCTCCGTGATTATTTTGTCCTTTTGGAAAGTAAAATAAGCATAGGCCAAACGATTCGAGCGCCCTACCCGGCCTCTCAGCTGATATAGTTGAGACAGACCGAAACGATCGGCGTTGTATACTATTAAGGTATTTACGTTGGGGATGTCCAACCCGTTTTCTATGATTGAGGAACAAAGCAGCACATCATATTTATGGTCATAAAAATCCATCATTATGCTTTCAAGAAGGCTTTCGCTCATCTGTCCATGGGCCATGGCTATTTTAGCCTCGGGAACAAGCTGGCTGATTTTCTGCATTGCGTAGTCCATACTCTTTACACGGTTATACACGAAATATACCTGTCCGCCCCTCTGTATCTCCCGTAAAATAGCGTCCCGTATCAGGGATTCATTATACTCCACTACATAGGTCTGAACTGGGTATCTGTCCTCAGGCGGTGTTTCAATGATGCTTATATCCCTGATGCCCATCAGAGACATGTGCAGTGTACGAGGGATAGGAGTAGCTGTAAGGGTTAAAACATCAACGTTTTTCTTAATATCCTTAATGGTTTCCTTATGAGAAACACCAAACCGCTGTTCCTCGTCGACTATCAAAAGCCCCAGATCCTTAAACTTAACATCCTTCCCAAGAAGACGGTGAGTACCTATTATTATATCAACACCGCCTGTCTTAATGGCTTTTACTATCTCCCTCTGTTCAGCAGGGGTTTTAAACCGGCTTAATACCTGAATGGTAAAGGGGAAATTTTCAAATCTCTCAACAAAAGTATTATAGTGCTGTTGAGCCAGTATGGTAGTAGGTGCCAGTACCGCTACCTGCTTGCCGTCCATAACAGCTTTAAAGGCGGCCCGGATGGCCACCTCGGTTTTTCCGTAACCTACATCGCCGCACAGCAGCCGGTCCATAACTTTTGGCGACTCCATATCGCGCTTAACCTCTTCAATAGCCTGAAGCTGATCCGGTGTTTCCTGGTAAGGAAACATATCCTCAAACTGTTTCTGCCATTCGGTATCGGGAGAAAAACGATGTCCCTCTATTGCCTCTCTGACTGCATACAGTTTAACCAGATCAATTGCCAGCTTTTGAATGGATTTTCGTACCCTGTTCTTGGTCCTTTGCCACTCGGCGCCTCCCAGCTTGGAAAGCTTGGGCGCCCCCTCTCCCATACCAACATAAGGCTGGATCATATCCAGCTGTTCCACGGGTACATAAAGCCTGTCCGTTCCCGCATATTTTATATTCAGGTAGTCCCGCTTCTGACCATCCACCAAAAGGGTTTTTATTCCAAGATATTTCCCAATACCATGGTTTTCGTGGACTACATAATCCCCTATCTTTAAATCTGTAAAGCTTTCAAGCTTTCTGCCCGTTTTCCTGCGCTGGGTGCGCCGCTTTTGCGTCCCGTAAATTTCCTTGTCACTGACAACGGCAAAACCGGCATCAAGGTATTCAAAACCTGAGCTTAAGATCCCGGGTACTACCATTATCTGTCCGGGTGCCATATATTGATTACCGGCATGTTCTTTATATGTTGCGTCGAGCCCCGAATCCCTAAGGAATGATATCAATCCTTCGCCCCTGCTCTTGCTTCCTGTAAGCAGAAGGACCGAATATCCTTTCTTTCGCCAGTGTTCGATATCCTCCACCAGCAGCTGCAGTTTTCCATGATAGGCCGGAATGCTCCTGGCAGTGATATGGAAGGACGCATCAGGCTTAAAACCGGGCCGGGATGTGGGTAATGCCTGCATAAGCAGAGAAGTATACCCGGATACCTTTATCAAAAAATCATGGTAATCTATGGTATTGTACAGCTGCTCCGGCAGCACTTCACCTTTTTCCAGCAGCTCCTTAAAATGCTCCTGCATTTCAAGACCGTATCCCATGCCCCGTTCCCGCAGCCTTGCCGGTTCGTCAAGCACAACCAGGGCAGAATCGTCCAAATAGTCAAATAACGTGTTTCTACCGGGATACAAAAAAGAAAAATACCCCTCCAGTAAGCTGTCATATACCCCCTCGGACAGCTTATCCAGAACCAAATCTACTTTTCCCTTTAAAGTACCTTGCCCTTTTCTGCCATGTTCCTTGATATAACCGGCATAACTTTTATTAATCCTGTCCCGTGCTCCTGCAATAGCATCCTTTGTCAGCACCAGTTCCCGGACCGGTGAAATGGTTGCATTCTCAACTTTTTCCACCGATCTTTGAGACGATACATCAAATATCCGTATGGAATCCACTTCATCGTCAAAAAACTCTATTCTATACGGATCATCTGATGTAAGAGGAAAAACATCCAGTATACCTCCCCTTACACTAAACTGACCCTTACCTTCAACGGCGGATACCCGTTCATATCCCATCCGTACCAGCTTTTCCGACAGCTGTTCAAGCGGCGCTATATCCCCTACCTTTAAGGTAAATATATTATCCTTAAACACCTGCGGAGGACATTGCAGCGCCAGTACAGCCTGGATGGAAGCCACAACTATCACATTCTGTTTAAGAAGCAAGGCCTCTATAACCTGCAGCCGCTGCTCGGTAATCTCGGTGCTTTGAGCGGCTACATTATATAGCAGAACCTCCCTTTCGGGAAAAAGCATGACCTTTTCGGGATAAAAAAACAGAAGATCTTCCTGTATCCTTCTGGCTTCAGCATCACCGCTGGTTATATACAGGCAGCTTCGTTCCAAGGGGTACAGTACGCTTGCAAGCATATGGCATTTTTGAGATTGATTTAACCCAACAAGTTCCACAGACCCGGTATCTTCTTTATATACCATTTCCTTAAGTCTGCGGAACTCTGTCCATCTATCCATGGGCTCCAGCCACAACGGAGTCATTTAACCACCAACTCTGCACATCCTTTGATGTTCCATATTTTTTAATCAAAATGATTGTGTCTCTATCCATTATATCTGCTCATAGCCTCCTGTATACCCCTTGTAACAATAGCTTCTACTCCTTTTACTGCCCTTTTACAAGCCTCAAGGATAACAGGTATCTCCTCCTCGCTAAAAGGCGACAGAACAAAACCGGCCAGATCCTCTCCTTCGGGCGCCGGACCTATGCCAAGGCGGACACGGGGAAAGTCTTCCGTTTGAAGCTGGTATATGATGGAACGCATACCATTGTGAGTTCCCGCGCTTCCCGAAGGACGAATCCGTACCACTCCCAGATTTAAATCAACATCGTCATAGATTACAATGAGCTTTGAAGGCTCGATCTTGTACGCAGAAACCAAATCCAGAATGCTCAATCCGCTTAAATTCATGTATGTCTGAGGTTTGGCCAGCACCACGCCCTGTCCGCCAATAGTTCCTTCTCCAATAACAGCCTTATACTTTATCCTGTTCATTTTTATGCCAAATTCCCGGGATATCATATCTATTGTCATAAACCCGGCATTATGCCTTGTATCACTGTATTGGGTTCCCGGGTTGCCTAATCCAGCTATAATGTACATCCTGCTTCACACCTTAACTCAAACACTACTCAAACAGAGGACTAACCGCAATATCTTCATAGATTCTGTCAATGGCTTCTGCAAAAAGAGGCGCTACTGAAAGAATCTTAATGTTTTCAATACATTTTTCCGGAGGCAATGGAATGGTATCAGTTATAATAAGCTCTTTTATAGGAGAGTTTTTTATCCTTTCAATGGCAGGGCCTGACAGTACACCATGGGTGCAGCAGGCATATATTTCGGTAGCACCATTCTGATAAAGTGCAGTTGCCGCCTGTGTAATAGTCCCTGCTGTATCAATAAGATCATCAATCAGTATGGCCCGTTTCCCTTTAAATTCACCAATAATATTCATTACTTCAGATACGTTGGCCTTGGGTCTGCGTTTATCTACAATGGCCAGCGACGCATTCAAACGGTTGGCAAAGCTCCTTGCCGTAGTAACATTGCCGACATCAGGAGAAACAACAACCGTGCCCTCCCCTTCAAAACCTCTTTCAATAAAATGCTTAGCCAGAATAGGCAGTCCCAGCAGGTGATCCAGCGGAATATCAAAAAAGCCCTGTATCTGAGGTGCGTGCAGATCCATGGTAAGCACCCGATCAGCACCTGCGCTGGTAATCAGATTTGCCACCAGTTTTGCCGTAATGGGATCCCTTGCCTTGGCCTTCCGGTCCTGTCTGGCGTAACCGTAGTATGGTATAACCGCAGTGATACGGCCGGCCGAGGCTCTCTTGAAGGCATCAATCATTATCAATAATTCCATAAGATTATCATTTACCGGATGGCACATAGATTGAATAACAAATACATCAGAACCTCTTACCGTTTCGTAAATATTAACGCATATCTCGCCATCGCTGAAAGTTCCTACCTCGGAATCCCCTAAACGGACCCCCAGGTATTTGGCAATTTCTTTTGCCAGTTCCGGATTTGAATTACCGGTGAAAATTTTTATACCCGTACCATGGGTAATCATTTATATTATTCTCCTTTCTTCTTCAATTGTCGTTTCTCAACCCAGCCCTCTTTATTTACCTGCCGGGCCCTTGCTATAGCCAGCGAATATTCAGGTACTTCATCTGTAATAGTAGAACCGGCAGCAATATAGGCTCCTTCTTTGACCACGACCGGGGCAATTAAATTTACATTGCAGCCTATAAAAGCTTTATCTTCCACAACAGCCCTATGCTTTTTCACTCCGTCGTAATTTACACATACCACACCACATCCTACATTGACATCCCTGCCAATAGTACCATCGCCAACATAGGACAGATGGGAAACCTTTGAACGGTCTCCTATTGAAGAGTTCTTTATCTCAACAAAATCACCAATTCTCACCCTGTTGCCGATATTACTGCCCGGACGCAAATATGCATAGGGTCCTATGGTTGTTTCATCACCTATTCTACTTTCAAGTATAACTGAAGCCTGTACCTGTGTCTGGTTTCCAATAACCGAATTGACTATACGGTTGTTGGGATAAAGCGTACACCCTTCCCCGATTATGGTCCTGCCTTCCAGTACATTCCCCGGATACACAACGGTGTCACTCCCAATAACTACATCGGGGCCTATATAGGTATTATTCGGATCAATTAAGGTTACACCGTTTTCCATATGATACCTGTTTATCCTCTGGCGCATCTTCTGTTCAACCTCGGCCAGCTGTACCCTGGTGTTAATACCCAGCACTTCATCTGAATCCTGTGCTACAAAAACACCAACCTTGTTACCGGCTTCCTTCATTATATGAAGCACGTCGGTCAAATAATATTCTCCCTGTTTGTTGTTATTATCCAACTGGTTAAGGCTGGACAAAAGAAGCTGTATATTAAAGCAGTAGGCTGAAACATTTACTTCATTTATCCGCCGCTGCTCTTCTGTAGCATCTTTATGTTCCACTATCCTTTCCAGATCCCCGGCTTCGTTCCTGATGATTCTCCCATACCCCGTCGGATCATCCAGTATTGCCGACAGGGCAACTGCGTCATATCCGCCTTCATTGGCATATTCTACCATCTTTTGAAGGGTTGAGCTGCGTATCAGAGGAATATCTCCAGCGACTACGACAGCATAACCATCGATTTTCTCAAGAATGGAATGTGCAACCATAACTGCGTGTCCGGTTCCCAAACGCTGTGACTGATAAGCATATCTGACCCGCTGACCGAGATATTGTTCAATCTGTTCTGCCTGATGCCCGACCACCACAACGGGCAGGGATTCAGATATCTCTACAGCGGTCCTTACCATATGCTCGATAATAGGATAGCCGCAAACTTCGTGCATTACTTTGGGTTTTGAGGATTTCATCCTGGTCCCTTCGCCTGCGGCAAGAATAACGACTACAGCACATTTATTCATACTACATGCTCCTTTACTGTGGCCTCCCACCGATTAAGAAGAGGATTTCTCCTTTGATTAAGAGAAACTTACATCCGTGCAGAAACTGCTTACCGGTATCTGCCCGACAGTTTCTCTCTCAGGAGACTTTTTTGTCCGGAGCGGTCCGGCCCTACCGGATTAAACCTCTTTTCATTCCATAAACATTATACACAAAACGTAAGAAATAAAGCAAGATCGCCATATGCCCACCACCAATATTTCCTCATATTTGTGTGGAGGGCTAAAAAAATAAGAATATACAGTTTCCAACAAATTTGGATAATTATAAACAAAAAACAAACTTTAAAGGAGAGCCCCTGCTCTCCTTTAAAGCTTATTCGTCGCCCAATTCATTAAATTTTTCTAGAATGAGCGTCTGGAGCATTGTCCGTGTTTCGGAATTAATAGGATGGGCAATATCCCGATATTCGCCATCGGGGGTTTTCCGGCTTGGCATAGCGATAAACATGCCGCTCTGTCCCTCAATCACCTTGATATCATGAACTACAAACTGATCATCAAAGGTAACAGAGGCAACCGCTTTCATCTTCCCCTCGCTATTTATTTTCCGAACTCGAACATCGGTCACATTCATTCAAGTTCACCACCTTCCAGTTCATAAACAAAGAATGCATATATATATTCGCCAAAAAGATGCGTATTCCTCCTAAATTTTTTAAAATATAAAAAATTAATAAAGGTCTCCCTCAACTATCCAGTCTGCTGGCTCTAAAACAACTTTCCTGCCGTTTTCATCTACCTGCTTCAATTCGATAAGAGCAGCGTAGTTTTCAACCATCTTTTTCTCAGGCTGCTGGGTGGCAATCATAACCCCTACCCCGGCAATATCGACCCCGAATTCACTGAGCAGATCTATCATCCCTTTTGCCGTGCCTCCTCCTTTCATAAAGTCGTCAACTATAAGAGCCCGCTGTCCCTGTTTAACAGCCCTTCTGGCCAGGGACATGGTCTGAATCCTTCTTGAGGAGGCTGAAACATAGTTTATGGTAACCACCGAACCTTCGGTAACCTTACTGTCTCTCCTTGCAATGACTACCGGACAGTTAAGGGCTCTTCCGGTCATCAAAGCGATGGGTATACCTTTGGTCTCCACCGTAATAACAAAGTCAGGATGAGTATCTTGAAACTTATAAGCCATAATCTCTCCAACCTGTTCGGCTATATTGGGCATAAACAAAAGATCCGTCATATACAAAAATCCGCCCGGCAGAATACGCTCGGGATCGGACAATTTTTCACAAAGATCCTGTATAAAATCAGAAATCCGGTTTTGACCCGGTTGGGGTTTATACTTAACACCACCTGCTGCACCCACAACCGTTTCCAGAGTGCCCAGATTAAAGGTATTAAGCGCACGGCGCAACAGCATAACGTCCTCGCTGACAGTTGATTTGGCCACTCCAAAAAGCTCGCTGAAATAATTCAGCGTAAATATACGATTAGGCTGATCAAGCAATATTTTGGTCATAACCCCAATCCGTTCACTCCTACTCATCCTGCTCATAATTTACCACCCTCAACCTATTATACCCATTGATGGGTAATTTCTTCATCAATAAATTATATCACAAATCTATAAAAATACTGAATATTTTTTAAAATTTTATAAAATTTTTTAGGATTATTCTCGATATTATTTCAAGATATTCAAAAAACATATACTCTATGAAACCGTTTAATATCGTTAAGTTCAGGGCAATCAAAAATTTTTTCATATCTATACACCGGCATATGAGCATATTTTTTACGTCTTGATCTTAACTGTACGATACCGATGTGGTATAATAAAAAAGCTTTTTTGAAGCCTTTGAGAAAAGCGGGAATACTGCTTAAAAATAAGCTGGCATACAGGAGATGAAACTGATATGAAAAGAGCCCTTGGATATGTTCGAAAAGCGGTAGAAGACTTTAATATGATTCAGGAAGGGGATCGCATCGCAATAGGGGTTTCAGGCGGAAAGGACAGCTTAACCCTGCTCAAAGCTCTTAAGCTGTACCAGCGTTTTTCGCCTGTTTCCTATCATCTGGAGGCCATAACCATTACCATGGGTTTTGATAATTTTGACATTACACCGGTTGAAGAATTCTGCAGGGAACTGGATGTGCCTTTTACCGTAGTAAACACTATGATTGGTAAGATAATCTTTGAGGAAAGGAAGGAAAAAAACCCCTGTTCCCTCTGCGCCCGGATGCGCCGGGGTGCACTACACGACGCTGCCCTTGAACTGGGATGCAAAAAAGTGGCACTGGGACACAATCTGGATGATGCCCTGGAAACATTTTTCCTCAGCCTGTTTCATGAGGGAAGGTTCAACACATTTTCCCCGGTAACATACCTAGATCGTAAGGACATAACCCTTATCCGGCCATTAATATATGCACCTGAACCTGAAATCATAGGAACGGTCCGCCGCCAGAATATACCGGTTGTTCCCAGCCTCTGTCCGGCTGCCGGACACACTCAGCGGGAAGAAATGAAGAAACTACTGCGCAGCCTTGCAAAGACATATCCAAACATAAGAGAACAAATGCTTACAGCGCTTAAAAGCAAGCACAACAGAAATCTGTGGGATTAAATTTAAAACCAACAGTAAAAAAGTCTCCATCCTATCCATGATGGAGACTTTCTTTGTCTAATCAATATTTAGCTTAAGGCTTCAGGTTACCCGTTGTCCACCAGGGCAAACATGATCTCGCCTTCAACAGCAACTTCATCCTCTACTAAAGCCTTGACAAATCCTTTACCCATTCTTCCCCTTATCCTGTTAATCTTAGCCTCTAAACGCAGTTGATCCCCGGGAACAACCTGCCTGCGGAACCGCAGTTTGTCTACCCCGGTGAAAACGGGGATTTTTCCCCTGTTGTTCTCATCATGAAGCACAATAACTGCGCCAAGCTGGGCCAGGGCTTCCAGTATCAATACCCCCGGCATTATAGGCCTCCCGGGAAAATGCCCCTGGAAAAACCACTCGTTAGCAGTGACATTTTTTATTCCCACAGCTTTTTCACCCGGGACAAACTCTATGATCTTATCTATGAGCAGAAAAGGATAACGATGGGGAATATACCCCATTATTTCCTGTATATCCATTATTACCTCCTCAGATTGTTAGCAATGCGTTCCATTTCATCAGCGGCCTGCAGCATTCTTGAACTGAGCTGATAAACCCTCTGAGCAAGTATCATCTGGGTCACTTCTTCAGCCATGTCCACGTTTGAAGCCTCCAAAAACCCCTGCCTTACATTGGCCATACCCGCATACATGGGAGGACCGCTGGCTTCGGTTTCAACAAACTGATTGTTGCCTACAGCCGCCAATCCTTCAGGGTTGGGAAAGTCTACAATACCTAAGCGGTAGGGCAGTAAACCGTAATCATCAACCTCAATGGGCTGTCCGTTATAATCCAGAACATACTCACCCTGTGCAGTTACAAGACGGTTTACATATTGACCCCCCACCAGCTCGCTGGATATCTTAAAACTTCCGTCCCTGGTATAGCGAACAGTTCCGTCCTGATGAAGAACCGCGAAAAATCCCGGTCCATCTATGGCAAAGTCCAGAGGACGATCGGTCTGCTGCAGCGCACCCTGTTCAAAATTTCGTTGAGTGGCAGCCAATCTGCTTGCGTTCCCTACCTGCAGGTTTGTATTCTGGCCATCCCTTCTTACTTCCATAGCAGAATACAGCAGATCCTGGAATGCAGCACGGACTTTTTTATACCCTGTAGTGTTTGTATTGGCTATGTTGTTTGATATAATATCCATATTTTGCTGCTGAGTCACCATTGACGACGCCGAACTGTATAACGCACGGATCATATACTCTCCTCCTATACGCGTCCGATCTCATTTACCGTTTTATCCAGGGTCTCATCGATCATCCTGATGATCTGGGCATTCGATTCATAATTGCGCGTAGCGGTCACCATTTCAACCATTTCTTTGACCGCATCCACATTGGAACCTTCAATATAATTTTGCATGACTTCTCCCTGATAATCCAGAATCTGATTATCCGGATCCGAATTTATGAACAGGTTGTGACCGGCCTTTCTAAGAGCCTGGGGATCCTCAAAGTCAACTATCTGCAATCGATCAACATATTGATCATTGACAAATATGTAGCCCATTGAATCAACTGTGAAATCTTCAGTACCTATATAAATCGGACCCGTCTCACCGGCTACAGGCCATCCGTCTGCCGTAACCAGATATCCCAGACTGTCCAGCATAAAGCTTCCATCCCTTGTATACCGCTCACCGTCATCAGTAATGATAGTGAAAAATCCCGGTCCGTTAAGAGCCATATGGGTGTTTACACCGGTATGCTGCAATATACCCTGCTGGTACGATGTCACAACCTCTTCAACGGTAACACCATGATTTATGGTCCCTATAGGCTGGCTTGAAGGTGACTGTCTGTTATTTAACCTGAGCAGCAGTTCATCGCTGAATGACCGGGTTACCACCTGATCCTTCTTATAACCATAGGTATTAATATTGGCAATATTGTTAGCCACGGTGTCCAACCTTCTGGCCTGGTGGATCATGCCGGTAGCGGCAGTATACAAACCCCTTGTCACAACCCTACACCGTCCTTATATATTATGATATATTCTTGTCCAAAATAATCCTTCTCTTATATATTATCGTCATCTTACCCAATAATCTTTAGTATATATTCAAAAAATGCTAAGGTCAAACCTTAGCATTTGGTCCGCATTCGTATCAAGCACCCGGCAGCTCTAAAAATCCAATGCATCTCCCCGGGCATAACTCCTGACCGCCAAAGATCCGTATACATCAAGAGCTTCCAGCACTCTGCCCGTTCCAAGCGCAACGCATGATACCGCATCTTCCATAACATGTACCGGAATCTTGCTGTGTACCTGTATAAGCTTATCCATACCATTCAACAAGGCTCCGCCACCCACCATGACAATACCCCGCTCGCTTATATCGGAAGCCAGTTCCGGAGGCGTTCTTTCCAGCAGAGCCTGTACCGCCTCCACAATTGCCTGTAACGGTTCCTCCAGTGCTTCAGCAACTTCGCTGGAGGTTACAGACACGGTTTTAGGCAGCCCCGATATGAGATTTCTTCCGGTTATCATCATGGATTCATTGTTGTCTTCCTGCGGGAAAGCCATTCCTATCTTTATCTTCAAATCTTCAGCTGTTCTCTCTCCGATTAAAAGATTGTATTTTTTACGCATATACCTGATTATAGCATCATCAAATTCATTTCCGGCTACCTTAATGGAATTCGATACCACAATGCCTCCCAGGGAAATAACGGCTATATTGGTAGTACCGCCGCCGATATCTACCACCATATTTCCATAAGGTTTGCTGATGTCGATACCCGCTCCTATAGCAGCAGCAATGGGCTCCTCAATCAAATATGTACGCCTTGCCCCTGCTTCATATGCAGCATCCAGCACCGCTCTCTTCTCAACTTCCGTAGCACCGCTGGGTACGCATACAACTATACGGGGTTTAAACAGCAACGGCCGGCCAATTATCTTGTTTAAGAAATACCTCAGCATCCTTTCGGTAACTTCGTAGTCCGATATTACACCGTCCTTCAACGGCCGGATGGCAACAATATTCCCCGGCGTCCTTCCTATCATCTTTCGTGCTTCTTCACCCACTGCAAGTACTTTGTTGGTATTTTTATCGATTGCAACAACTGATGGTTCTCTAAGGACTATTCCTTTTCCTTTTACATATACCAATACGCTGGCCGTTCCTAAATCTATACCGATATCCCTGTATATCATGTGCAAACCTGTCCTTTCATTGGTATTGTTAAAATATTCTTATAGGATATTCTAGCTTCTTCCTAAAAATCCTCTTTTTTTTATATAATTTTTTCCTTTTCGGGTTTTTACTCGGTATTTGCTTTTTCTTCTCTCATTTTCTTATATTTCATGCGGGTAGCTCTGCCGCCTCTTATGTGCCTTTCAGCTTTGTTCTTTTCCAATATTTTTTTTACTTCCTCCCACATCATGGGATTAATCTTGGGAAGCCGTTCAGATACATCTTTGTGTACTGTACTTTTGCTTACTTTAAAAACCTTGGCCACCTCCCTTACGGTTGCCTTGGATTCAATCATATAATTAGCTATTCCTATGACCCTTTCTTCTATATAATCCTTCAAATTCAAGACCCCCCTCACAATAATCCCTTAATAGCCGCAGCCTTTTTAACTTTTATTATTGAGTTTATACATTATTATGCAGAAAATGGCCCATATAGAAGGAAAAAAGCAAAAAAGAAAAGGGTTCCGGGAGTTCTTATTCCCGAAACCCTGACCTGTTATATCCGGTTTATTCAAGATACTCTTTAGGATCTACGGCTTTACCTTCTTTTAAAACCTCGAAGTGCAGATGAGGAGGATCAAGTATTTCACTGGAGGCTGTTCTTCCCACACCGCTTATGATCTGTCCCTGCTCTATCTGCTGATTAACGGTAACCATATCTTTTGTAGACAGATTGGAATATCTGGTTTTAAGTCCATTTCCGTGGTCAATGGTTATTATAATCCCCATCAATGGATCCTCTTCCACGCTCTCAACAACACCTGCCAGTACGGCTTTAACCTCGCTGCCCAACGGACATTCAAAGTCAATTCCGCTATGGGTTGTCCACTCCTTGAGCGTTCTGGAGTATACCAGGCTGTCCATGGCAAAGTCCTTGTATATCTTGCCTTGTACCGGCTTTTGCATTTTTAATTTAGACTTAGCAGCGCTTGTCGCAGAGCCGGGTTCAACATTTGCCTGGACAAACTTCTTATCCGAAGTGCTGGCCGGAACCGATTCCTTGACCTTACCATCCGTTTGACCTGTCTTTTCTTTTTCCTGGGTCCTGGTTACGTCATTTTCCTGCGTTTTTTCCGTTATATCTTCCTCTTCCTGTTTTGCCGGAGCCTCGACCACATCCTTTATTTTTATATCAACCTTGTCTGCTTCCTTACCTGCGTCGGTCTCCTGCACCACCTCTTCACCGGCACCTTCCTGCTCCTCAGATTCCTGATGCTCAGTCAAATTCCTGTCCTGATCTTTATTCAGAAGCCAATTATCCCAGTTTCCGGATGTCCACAAGGCCGTAGCCGTAATTAAGCAAATACACATGAATAAAATTATATAAAAACCCTGTTTGTTTATAAAACGTTTAAAACTCTGTCTGTTAAACGTTTTTTTCATACCTTCTCTGAATTTAGCAAAGTTCATTTATATCACCTCCATTTCTGGATTTTATCCAAAAAATAAAAAATAATACAGGTATTTGAAATTACCTGTATATGTCTACTTCTATTCCTTTATAATAGTGTTTTAATATATCAATATATGTATGCCCCTGCTTTGCCATATAATTAGCGCCTACCTGACTCATCCCAACTCCATGACCAAACCCGGTGGTATCGATCTTTATCTTATCCTTTTCAAACCGGAATTTGAAATCGGTAGAGTTTAATCCGTAAAGGAAACGAAAATCGGTTCCCTTTACAGTAATCCCGCCCACCTCCACTTCCGCCACCCTGCCGCTTTCGGTATAACTTTTTATTTTGATTTGAGACGCCAGATTGGAAGAACTTAATTTACTGTTGGGATATCTTTTTTTGAAGATTTTCACAAACTCTGCGTTGGAAAATGTAAAGGTCTGCCTGTATCTGGGGCTTTCCTCCTCACCGGGGCTGTCTACTACGCCATAATAGGGAAGGGATGTGGAAAACGCCTCCCCCGAATCTGCTGTCCTGCCGTTACTGGTGGAATGGTAGAAAACTTCAATCGGTTTGTTATTATATGTAATAATATATCCCGCCGTTTCATCAACTGCTTTTTTTATCTTTTCATAATTTGCCTCATAGTTATCCTTCCAATTGTTTTTCATCTGCTGCTCGGAGATCCATGCCTGACAGTGGTTGAACTTGCTGCATATATCAGCCTGCGGATGTTTTTCACATCCCCTTCCTCCAAAGGCTCTCATTTTTTTTATTGCCAAAGTTCTGGCTGCAACCGCCTGGGCCTTTAAAGCCTCCAGTTCAAAGGAGGCCGGCATTTCAGCGGCTACCGCCCCCACAACATATTCCTCAATGGGCAGCCTGACCACTTTTTTAGCACTGTGATCATACATTAATACATCGGGTTCACTCATCCGTCTTGTTATACTAATTTCATCCCCATGTTCATCATCCCCTGAAATGGAACCCTTCCCGGCTTCATCCGATGAAAAACCTTTTATAATCAGCGTCGGGATAATCAGTACTATCAATATAACGGATAGTATAATGTTTACCCACCATCTCATCCTCTTTCCCCCGTTCTCCAAAATTGACTCAATATCATAATTTATGTTGGAACGGAGGAAATTAGAACTGTTATGCAAGCTATAAGAAAGATAGCAAATGGTATATTACGTCCTAATATTCAATACTTATTACAGGAACTCCAATCCAGAGATATGTTTTGTCTTTATATGAATTATAGCGCATTGCCACCTGAACATTTACCGGCTTTCCGCCGGATATGATGTTTTCATCCAGTAAAGGGGAATAACCGCTGATGCTGATATACTCTTCATCTTTTATTCCTTCCACCCTGTTAGCATGTATACGGTTTAACAGTTCATCGCACACGTCTTCCATGGCTTTATGGCTCAATCTTCCCTTAAAACTTCCCACCAGCGTGGTTCTGATATCGGCATCGGCTTCGAGAATATTGAAAAATGCCTCCATCTGCTTTTTTGCATCTGATTTATCAGCCTTATAAATTCTGTCAACAACATCAATAACTATATAACTTTCCCATCTCTTATTCTTCCCTTCAGACGTTTCAACGCTGTGGCATATTATACTTACCACCTGATTCTTTTCGTTAACCCCTCTTATATTTACCTGTATTATACCCCCGCCCTCGCTGGAGATATGATCACGGTCATCTCCAATACCGAAGAACTTTGATGCTCTTTCAGCAATAAGTTCAAGATCGCTGACAGACCTATAATCCTCCTCAAGCTTTGCCCACCCGTTTACATTCAGATATTCCCTCCGACAACCGACGGATGCCATCATG
>LFTM01000289.1:15426-17670 GCA_001513505.1 Clostridiales bacterium DTU092
ACGGCCGTGTACCGAAACCGGAATCATAGTTAAACATACCGTTATAGTTATAAGCAGCATTTTTTTGAAAAACATCTGACCCACAACCCTCTCAAATATTGGTATATATACAGTACAATTTGATTATTTCCATTTTGTATACTTTGTATACCGGTTTCCTGCCGTGTTCAAATACAAAAACGGCTGATTCCAGCGGAATCAGCCGTTTTTATACATTATACTAAACATCAGTCTCTTTTATTTTTCAAAAGCCGCCTTAATCAGCTCATCATCGGTGGACTCAAACAGCTTCATGTTTTTGGATATAAGTTCTACCCTCTGCATGACACAGGCATATGAACGCAGAGGATCCTCGGGTGTATTTATCACATAGTCAACCAGCTTATCGACAGTTGTTGTAGCCACATGACATCTTGTATCGGATGATGCATAGTATATGAATACATCCCCGTTATCCCTTGCCACCGCTCCGTTGCAGAATGCAACGTTGGACACGTCTCCTACTCTTTCCTCACCTTGAGGTGCAAGGAGATAGCCGCCGGGCCTGTGAGTTACCTTCCACGGCTCATTAAGATCGGTCATAAAGGCGTACAATACATACCTTAATCCGGCTGCGGTATTCCTTACGCCATGAGCAATATGGAGCCATCCGTGTTTAGTCTTAATGGGAGCGGGTCCCTGACCGTTTTTCACTTCTTTTATTGTATGATAAACTTTTTCATCTATAATTATCTCTTCATCGATTTCAGCATTTTCTATGCTTGATGAAAGCCCCCATGCAATGCCTCCGCCGGAACCGGTCTCTATAAACCCGTCCTGAGGTCTTGTATAGAATGCATACTTGCCGTCAATAAACTCCGGATGTAATACAACATTTCTCTGCTGAGGTGATTTGGTCTTCAGGTCAGCAAGCCTTTCCCATTCCTTAAGATCCTTGGTTCTGACTATACCGCACTGAGCAACTGCACTTGATGTATCGGTGGGCGGTGCATCCGGATCCTTCCTCTCGGTACAGAACAGACCGTATATGTAACCATCCTCGTGCTTAACCAGTCTCATATCATAAACATTTACATCGGGATTGTCGGTTTCGGGAATAATGCAGGGATAATCCCAGAACTTAAAACCGTCAATACCGTTATCACTTTCGGCTATTGCAAAAAAAGACTTTCTGTCAACGCCTTCAACCCTGGCTATCATATAGATCTTACCGTCCAACTCTATGGCACCCGGATTAAACACACAGTTAATCCCAAGCCTTTCCATTAAATAAGGATTGGTTTCGGGGTTCAGATCGTATTTCCAGAACAAAGGAACATGGTCGGCTGTAAGCACAGGGTATTTATACCTGTCAAAAATTCCATTGCCAGGTAAAATCTTTTCATTCTTTCGGTTGACTACCTCTTTATATTGCCTGATAAGCATTTCCAGTCTTTCTCTGAAACATTCGTTTTTCATATAAAAACCTCCTTATCTATAATATCGTTTTTATCAACTACTCAACTCATCCGGTTATGTCATTATAATATCACATTTAATATAATAAAATAATACTTTTTTTAATAATAAAATATCGTCTAAAACATGGATATCTGCTCAGATCCCCTGTTATCGGGTGGATTATCATCACATTTCTCAATTATAAGTTTATTGCCGGTATTTGACCTGAGCAGTTCCGACACCTTGTTCATAGACACGTCTTTTTTGAGCCATAAATCCATTGCATCATCGGATAAAATAAGAGGCATTCTATGATGGATTTCTCTCATGTTTTCATCTGCTTCGGTGGTTATGATAACAAAGCTGAGCTGGGGTTTTAAATCTCTGTCCATCGATACCTTGTAAATCCCGCCTAAAGCCATTATATCACTGTTCTGCAACCCGATTCTGTATTTAGCTTTTTTACCGCCGCCCTGATCCTTCCATTCAAAAAACATATTAGCTGGAATTACACACCTGGTGGTAGCGACCGCCTCTTTAAATATAATTTTTTCCATAATGGTCTCTGCCCGGGCATTGATAATCAAACTCTTTCTGAAACTAAGGGCAAAACCCCACTTGCCCAATGTAATTGTCCTTCCGTCTTGTTCAAGCACGATGGGTAAATTTTGGGAGGGAAACAACTCACCTTTTTCATAATCGTCAACCAACCTGTTTTTTATCCTGAACTTCTGGATCATCTCTATAATACCGCTGTCCAGCAAAACCCTTCCGCACATGTAGATCCCTCCTTCACAACATCAA
>LFTM01000072.1 GCA_001513505.1 Clostridiales bacterium DTU092
CCCTTCGGGACAGCCGATCTCCTTTTCTGAAATTATATCTCCCCCATGATTAATAATATGAATTCCTCCCTGCTCACCCCGGGGACTGGTAAACATTTCCACCTGAGAAACCGCCGCTATACTTGCCAGTGCTTCACCTCTGAATCCAAGGGAGTTTATAGAGTACAGATCCGTGTTGGACTTGATCTTACTGGTGGCATGCCGTTGGAAACAAAGCCGGGCATCTGTTGTATCCATCCCTTCCCCATTGTCAGTGACCCTGATATAAGTGGTTCCGCCATCCTTTATTTCGATGGTAATGGCTGAACTGTCTGCGTCAATTGAATTTTCCACGAGTTCTTTTACAATTGAAGAAGGCCGCTCTATGACTTCGCCGGCTGCTATTTGATTAACAGTAAAATCGTCCAGAATATTAATTTTTGCCATATTTTCTCCCCTCCCTTAAGATTGTTTTGCTTTTTCGATTAATTGATTAAGAATATTAATTGCTTCAATGGGAGTTATATTTAACACATCAATGTTTTTTAACTGCTCTTCTATTTCTGAGGGTCTGGGTTGAAAAAAGGACAGCTGCTGACTTGCAGATACTTTTTCCGCTATATGCAGTTCAGAGTTCTTTTTTACAATATCTGCTTCTTCCAATTGGGATAATATAACCTTTGCCCGTTCAATCACCGGTATGGGCAGACCTGCAAGTCTTGCCACCTGTATCCCAAAACTTTTATCTGCCCCGCCTCTTACAATCTTTCTCAGGAATATTATGTCGTCCCCCTGTTCTTTAACAGATATACGATAATTTTTTACGCCAGGCAGTTTTCCTTCCAGCTCAGTAAGCTCATGATAATGAGTGGCGAACAGTGTTTTACAGGCTAATGTTTTACGGGTACATATATATTCAATTACTGCCCATGCAATGCTCAAACCGTCGAATGTGCTGGTTCCCCGTCCTATTTCGTCAAGTATAAGCAGGCTGTTGGGGGTAGCATTATGAAGAATATTTGCAACTTCGTTCATTTCTACCAGAAATGTGCTTTGCCCGGCAGAAAGATCATCGGATGCGCCAATTCGGGTAAAAATTCTATCGACTATTCCAATCCTGGCTTCCCGGGCGGGAACAAAACATCCTATCTGCGCCATAAGGACGATTAACGCCACCTGCCGCATGTATGTGCTTTTTCCGGCCATGTTTGGCCCTGTAATTATCAAGAGACATTCCTCAGAAGTATCCAGATAGGCGTTGTTTGGTACAAATATGCCATGTGGCAGGGTCTTTTCAACTACCGGATGTCGCCCGTCCTTAATGGAAATGGTTCCATCGGTATAGATCTCAGGCCGCACATAATCATTTTCAATAGCTACCCGGGCAAAAGAACATAAAACATCCAGCACCGATATAATATTAGCTGATTCCTGTATTCTTTGCACATGTTTGCTGATTTCCTGTCTTATATTCACAAAAAGATCATATTCAAGATTTATGCTCTTTTCTTCAGCACCAAGAATGGTATCTTCCATTTCCTTAAGCTCAGGAGTTATATAACGTTCCGAGTTAGCCAGGGTTTGCTTGCGTTGATAATGCTCAGGTACCAGGTCATAATATGATCTTGTAACTTCAATATAATATCCGAATACTTTATTAAAACCTACCCTGAGATTTTTAATTCCGGTAGCTTCCCGCTCTTTTTGTTCCAGAGAGGCGATCCAGGTTTTCCCCTCATGCATGGCTCTCCGGTACTGATCAAGCTGTTGGTTATAACCGGTTTTAATGATATTACCTTCTTTAATTGTTATTGGCGGATTATCGGCTATGGAACGCTCGATAAGATCATATAAATCTTCCAGAGGATCCAGATTGCTGCCTGCATCATTAAGGATATTGGAACGGCATGAAGCCAGTAGTTTTTTAATCTCCGGCAAATTGCTGACCGACTGTTTCAATGAAATTAAATCCCTGGCGTTGGCAGTGCCGTAGGAAATACGGGCAATCAATCTTTCCAGATCGTATACCCGTTTAAGCTGGCTTACCAGATCGTCCAGCAATATTTGGTCTTCATAAAGCTCCTGCACCCCATCAAGACGATATTCTATTTCTTTACTGTCTATAAGAGGCTGTTGTATCCACTTACGTATCAGCCGGCCTCCCATGGCAGTACAGGTCTTATCCAATAACCACAGAAGTGAACCTTTCTTATCCTTTCCCCTTATGGTTTCTGTAAGCTCAAGATTACGTCTGGTTGCTGCGTCCAGTACCATATATGATTCCAGATGGTAGGCTTTAATCCTGGTAATATGGGTCAAGGCGCCCTTTTGGGTTTCAGTCAGGTATTCAAGCAAAGCTCCTGCGGCACATATGCCATATCTCATGTGCTGGCATCCATAACCATCCAGAGAATGAACCGAAAAATGCTGTATCAGTCTATTGTAGGCTGTACGGTAATCAAAAGCCCATTCGTGATAAAAAGTAATAAAAGGAGAAAACTGCTGTTTAATAGAGCCAATAAGCTTCTGTTCCAGTTCGGCGCTTTGATTTATCAGTATTTCCCGCGGGTTTACCCTTGACAGCTCGTCTATCAGCTTTACAGCATTGTTTTCTCCGGTAATCTCGCTGACATAGAATTCACCGGTTGATACGTCCACCACCGATAAACCAAAGTTCTCTCCGTCTTTGAATATAGATGCAAGATAATTGTTGGTTTTTTCATCAAGCATGGAGGACTCAAGAAGAGTACCGGGGGTTATGACACGCACAACTTCGCGTTCCACAATCCCTTTGGCTTCTTTAGGGTCCTGAACCTGTTCGCATATTGCCACCTTATATCCCTTATCGATTAGACGGGCAATATAGCCTTCAACTGAATGGTACGGGACACCGCACATTGGAGCACGTTCTTTTAAACCGCAATCCCGTCCTGTTAGTGTGATTTCCAGTTCTCTAGATGCAGTTATGGCATCGTCAAAAAACAATTCATAAAAATCCCCTAATCTAAAAAAAAGAAGAGCATCTTTATATTGCTCTTTTATTTGCATGTATTGCTGCATCATTGGGGTGAGTTGTGCCATATAGGAACCTCCCGAAATAAATCTATTAGTTTATTATATCATGTACCCTTCCAAAGTCCAAGCCTTAGGTTCGGTTATTTTTACCTTCACAAACTCTCCAATTATTTCACTTCCACCTTCAAAGTGAACCAGTTTATTGGTCCGGGTCCGTGAAGACAACATCTTTGGGTTGTTTTTACTTATGCCTTCAACGAGCACTTCTACGACCTTACCCATGTACTGCTGGTTTTTTGACTTGCTTATATCATTTTGAAGCTCTATTAGCCTGTTCAGCCTCTCTTTTTTTACATCTTCGTCAAGTTGTTCCTGCATTCTTGCGGCAGGTGTGCCTCTCCTGGGAGAATATATAAAGGTAAAAGCTGAATCATACTGTATCTTTTCCACCATATCGAGGGTATCCTGAAAATCCTCCTCGGTCTCCCCCGGAAAACCAACTATCAAATCGGTAGAAATAGCTATATCCGGGATACGTTGCCGCAGACGGTCAACTAACTTCAGGTAGTCCTCCCTGGTATACTGGCGGTTCATTTTACGAAGTATTTCGTTACTTCCGGCCTGAAGTGGAAGGTGGATATGTTC
>LFTM01000008.1 GCA_001513505.1 Clostridiales bacterium DTU092
AATCAGGATGGTCTTTAGCTATCACTCCCAATGCATAAGAACCATCAATCCTGTCCAGGGTATTTCTGACCGCTTCTATAATATCACCGTGATAGTAATAATCAATCATATGAGCAACTACTTCGGTATCGGTATCCGATACAAACACATATCCCTCTCTCTGAAGCCAACTTTTAAGCTTTATATAATTCTCTATAATGCCATTGTGTACAACCGCAATATCGCCCGATTGATTTGTATGCGGATGGGAATTGATATCTGATGGTTCACCATGAGTAGCCCATTTGGTATGCCCTATTCCCAGTGTCCCTGTTAATTCGTCGCGATTAATCCTTTGCTCCAATACGGCTAACCTGCCTTCTGTTTTGCCGATATTTATACATATACCATTATGAATGGCCACACCGGCAGAATCATAACCTCTGTACTCCAGTTTTTTTAACCCATCTATCAGTATGGGTAAAGCTTCCTTATCACCAATATACCCGATAATTCCACACATTCTATATTCCTCCGTTTTTGCTAGTTTACAAGCCTCCAAACTATAATTGAGTATGCCCAATAAACACCCTTTATAATGTATTTTCCCCAATACAATATATATTAGGCAATGTCTACCAAAAAACAAAAAAATGAAAAAAAGCTTGAGAGCAATATGCACTTCAAGCTTTTTATACACATATCTTTTCCAAATTACACTATCCCCTGAACCATCATTGCTTCAGCGACCTTTATAAACCCGGCTACATTTGCTCCTAATATAAGATTGTTCTCATGTCCATATTCCCTGGCGGCTGCACTGATATTTTTATAAATATTGATCATTGTGCTTTTAAGCCTGCTATCAACTTCCTCAAATGACCAGGAGTACCTCATGCTGTTTTGCATCATCTCCAGTGCCGAAGCCGCTACCCCACCGGCATTGGCAGCTTTACCCGGAGCAAAAAGTATATTATTGCTTAAAAACACATCAATAGCTTCAGGTGTTGATGGCATATTCGCACCTTCAGCAACTGCAAAACATCCGTTAGCCACCAGAGTTTTGGCTGCTTTTGCATCCAATTCATTCTGAGTAGCACACGGAAAGGCAATATCACAGGGTACTTCCCAGATACCAACCGCGCCTTCGTGGTACTCTGCTTTGGAATGAATTTCTTTATATTCCTTTATCCTTTTTCTTTCTACTTCTTTTAGCTGTTTTATCGTATCCAGTTTAATACCATCAGGATCATATATATACCCGTTGGAATCACTCATGGCTACAACCTTCCCGCCCATCGCAAATACCTTTTCAGCACAATATATCGCCACATTACCGGATCCGGATACTACTACCCTGGCACCATCCAAGGATTTTCCTTTGACCTTAATCATTTGATCGGTAATGTACACCAAACCATATCCCGTAGCTTCCTTTCGTACCAGGCTTCCTCCATAGACCAGCCCTTTGCCGGTAAGCACGCCACTTTCAAAAGAATTCCTGATTCTCTTGTACTGTCCGAACATATATCCTATTTCTCTTGCCCCCACGCCTATATCTCCGGCAGGTACATCAATGTCAGCACCAATATGTCTGTACAATTCGGTCATAAAACTCTGGCAAAAACGCATAACCTCATCGTTGGACTTGCCCTTGGGATCAAAATCGCTGCCGCCCTTTCCTCCCCCTATGGGCATACCTGTAAGAGAGTTTTTAAAAACCTGTTCAAACCCTAAAAATTTAATAATACCCAGATATACGGATGGATGGAAACGAATACCACCTTTATACGGACCAATAGCACTGTTAAACTGTACGCGAAAACCACGATTGACCCGAACCCTCCCTTGGTCATCTACCCATGGTACTCTGAAAATAATCTGACGTTCGGGTTCGACAATCCTCTCCAAGATACCGGCCTTTATATATTCCGGATGCCTGTCTATAACTACTTGCAGTGATTCCAACACCTCGGTCACAGCCTGATGAAATTCCGGTTCACCGGGATTACGTTCTATTACCTGATTAATTACATCTTTTATATAGGACACAAAGTACCCTTCCCTTCATCTAAACTCATAAATATTCAACACGAAAATTACTATCATCTATTTGCAACATTATTCCTTCATTGATTTCAGAATCATACAAAAACTATTATTTTTGTTATTTATTAACATTTATAAAGCCCACCTCGCTTACAATCCGCCGTAACATAATGCAATGATTATATTTACAGCTAATATAAAATGCAACACATGAAACATTTTCCTGCATTTATGGCAGAGCTAATTCTCATTTCTTATAGTTTATCGCAAAATTACCTTGTAATTATAGCATATCGTTTTTTCTTTCTGCAAGTATTTTTTTGCAACTTTCAAAAATTAAAATATTGAGTTAATGCGAAGATAAATATAATACCGAAAACTATAGAGCCATGGTAAGTAATCTCGTATGATAATAGATATCATAAAGCTCTCAAATATTCTAAACATGATATAAGCAACGCAGATATCCTCATTGCAGTTGATAACATCTTACCTGTATAATAAATAAAGAAGCATAAAATGGAAATGAGGATTATCATGAAGTTGGATAGAGCCATATTCACTTATTAAGGATTTTGGCCTTGTCAATTATGCAGCGATAAAATTCATATTAATATGTATGATTACATACTTATAACATGGTATCCATCTTGTATATACTTCTTCATTCCTGCATGACCTGACATGTCATCCAGCATACGAAGTCCCGTCTTTAAATTGGCTTCATAAACACCAAGAATTTTTGAACATGCCATACAAACACCGGCTATTAAATCTGCTTCCTTGGCCTTTCGGTAAAGCGGATTGTTCTCATCTTCAAATTTTGAAACCAGTTTGACTGATGCACCTTCAAATATTATTTTAACTTCATGACCAGCAGAATTTAAATCCAATGCATTCATTAAAATATGTTGAAAACACATCTTCTCACCTGTCATGCCATAATATAAAATTTTTCCCATGCTCATCCCTCTTTCTTATATAGTTTTTTTTTTACAAGATACTCAACAATGCATATAATGATTATCCCACAAAAAGTATCGGTTCTAAATAAAATTTCTTAAACCTATTGTCGA
>LFTM01000025.1 GCA_001513505.1 Clostridiales bacterium DTU092
ATTGTGTATATGTCACTGTCTCCGACTGATGGAATTATAAATCAGGTATTGCTTAATCTTAACCTAATAGATAAACCGGTGCCTTTTATGGGTGTAAAAGAATATTTCTGGTGGATTGTGGCATTGTCAAATGTCTGGAAGGAAGTTGGCTGGGGGACCATTATATATTTATCGGCAATGACCGGGATAGATCCGGATTTATATGAGGCTGCTGCTATTGACGGGGCCAACAGGTTTCAAAGAATAATACACGTTACCATTCCCGGCATAGCACCAACCGTAAGAATTCTGCTGATATTAAGTATAGGATGGATACTGAGTGCCGGGATTGAACAGGTATACCTATTGATGAATCCGGCTGTGGTTGATACTGCAACGACGCTGGAAATCTATACATATAACTATGCAATGAAGTATTTCCGGTATTCATACGGCACGGCAATAGGCATATTTAACTCTGCGGTTTCATTCGTGTTAATCATGGTAGCAAATTACATTTCCAAAAAAATATCTGAAGAGGGTATTTTTTAGGGGGTATGCATATGGCAAAGAAACGAAAAGGCTCACCTTTTAAATATGGTATATGGGATTTCATTTTTGATATTCTCAATCATTTGTTTTTAATATTTTTATGTGTGGTTACCCTGTATCCATTTGTAAATGTTATTGCCATTTCTTTAAACGATGCAACCGACGCGGTCAGGGGGGGAATATATATATGGCCCCGTGAGTTTTCCTGGAGGAATTTTGAAGTAATCCTGACCGAAAATAAGAACATTGTTCAGGCACTTAAAATATCAGCATTAAGGGCGTTGTTAGGGTCTGCCTTAAGCGTGCTTTCGTGCCTTATGGTAGCTTATACACTAAGTCGTAAAGATTATATTTTCCGCCCTGTATTGACTACATTTTTCGTTCTCACAATGTACTTTAGCGGTGGACTGATTCCAACTTATCTGCTGATTAGGTATCTTGGTTTAATAAACAATTTCTTGGTATATATAATCCCAAGGTTGATTGCAGCTTTTAACATAATGAT
>LFTM01000158.1 GCA_001513505.1 Clostridiales bacterium DTU092
TTTCAGTATAAAACCACAGGCTGTGACCTACGTCTGCCTGTGGTCTTTATTTTCCGTTTCAGGTATTCCTCCTGTCATATTTTGTTTATGTAGTTGGATATACATGTACGTTTATTCACATTCAAATACGTAAAAAGGACAGAATACTGATTTTATCGGGAGTGAACCAAACTATGAACAAATGGGAATTACTATGGAAATTTATGGAAGGAAAGAAAACCAGATATTTCGGTGCTATTATATTTACGGCTCTGTCCACTTTGATTGGCCTTATATCACCGCTTGTTACCAGAACTACTGTGGACTCAATAATAGGCAATCAGCCAATGATGGTGCCTGGATGGGTGGCTGCCTTAATAGACAGTATTGGAGGTAAGAGTGTACTTGCCCGAAATCTTTGGATTTGCGGTATTGTCTTATTGCTGTTGAGTGTGTTAAACGGTTTTTTCATGTACATGAGGGGTAAATGGACATCCCAGGCTTCCGAGCATGTAGCTAAAAATTTTAGGGATAACCTTTTTGATCACCTTCAAAATCTGCCTTATGATGAACATGTTAAGGCTGAAACCGGTGACTGGATACAGCGCTGCACTTCGGATGTAGAAACTATCCGGCGTTTTCTGGCCATGCAGCTGGTAGAAATAGGCCGGACTGTCTTTTTGCTAATTTCTGCACTGACAATCATGTTTATGCTGGATGTAAGGATGACCTTCATATCAATGGCAGTGGTTCCTGTAATATTTGTGTTTTCGTATTCGTTCTTTTCCAAAATCAAAGAAACTTTTCGTTTAGCTGACGAAGCTGAAGGAAGGCTGTCTACCGTTTTACAGGAAAACCTGACGGGTATTCGTGTTGTCAGGGCTTTTGGGCGCCAGGCCTATGAGGTCGAAAAATTTGATGAAAAAAACAGGGAATACAGCAAACTATCATATGATCTTACCAGGGTAATGGCAGGATATTGGTCTCTATCCGATTTCCTTGTCATGTTTCAGATGGGAGTAACACTGGTACTTGGTGTTTATTGGGCCTCTACAGGTACAATTACTCTTGGAACCCTAATGACATTTGTGATCTATGAAGGTATGCTGCTCTGGCCTGTTCGTCATATGGGCAGAATACTCACTGATATGGGTAAAACCCAGATTTCGCTGGGAAGGATTCAGGAGCTGTTTGACAAGCCAAGGGAAGACATGAATGAAAATGGGTTAAAACCTGATCTTAACGGCGATATAGAGTTTAAAAATGTATATTTTGAGTATGAAAAAGGGCACCCCATACTTAATGATGTTTCATTTATAGTGAAGAAGGGACAGACGGTAGCGATCCTCGGACCTACCGGATCCGGAAAATCGTCCTTGGTTCACCTTCTTCAAAGGCTGTATGATTATCAGGGCGGCTCCATTACTATAGGAGGAGTTGAGCTCAAAGATATAAATAAAAAATGGCTGCGTCAGCATGTAGGTATTGTCCTGCAGGAACCTTTTTTGTTTTCAAAAACATTGAAAGAGAACATAGCATTAGGCAGAAAAGATGCAAATGATGCTGAAATAAATGAAGCCGTTCGTATTGCCTCTATCCACGATGTGATAAAGAGTTTTGAAAAGGGATATGATACACCGGTAGGAGAGCGGGGAGTAACGCTTTCAGGAGGTCAGAAGCAAAGGGTTGCAATAGCCAGGACTTTGATAAGAAACAGCTCTATATTGATTTTTGACGACTCTCTAAGTGCTGTTGATACCGAAACCGATGCTGCCATACGGAAAGCCTTGAAAGAGAGAAGCAAGGGGATTACTACATTTATTATATCCCATCGTATCACTACCCTGTCCCAGGCTGATTTGATACTGGTTCTGGATCAGGGACGGCTGGTTCAGTCAGGGACTCACGAGGAACTCATCAAACAACCCGGAATATACCAGCGCATATGGTCTTTACAGAGTATGCTGGAAGAGGAATTTGATAAAGAACACAGTATGTTGGACGAAGACAATAAAATGCTTAATGATGTGGTGTCTCAGTAGTCAGGAAAGGGTGAGCGGCAATGAATGTATACGAAGAACAGGAATATAGTCAATCTTTCAATTTAGGTTTATGGAAAAAAATCCTTCACTATATAAAGCCCTACCGGAAATACATGCTCTTTTTGATACTTGTTATGGCTGGAACCGGGGGAATTGACGCGGTTTTTCCCCTGATGAACAGATATGCTGTAGACCATTTCATAGTACCGGGGAACACAAAAGGTTTGTGGATTTTTGCCATAGCATATGGAGGTCTGGTAGCACTCCAGGCTGTGAATGTCTGGCTTCTTATAATGACTGCCGGGAAAATTGAGATTGGAGTATGCTATGACATCAGGAAGCTGGGGTTTAAGAGGCTTCAGGAGTTGTCGTTTTCCTATTATGACAGAACACCGGTTGGATGGATAATGGCCAGGATGACGTCTGATACCCAGCGTTTAGGGGAGACTATTGCATGGGGATTAGTGGATCTTATGTGGGGCAGTGTTATGATGCTGGCGACTTTGTGCATTATACTTTATCTGAACTGGAGACTTGCACTTATAATCATGACAGTAGTACCTGCTTTAGCGGTGGTCAGCGTCTATTTTCAAAAGAAGATATTGTCAGTATACCGGCAGGTACGAAGGATTAATTCACGGATTACCGGGGCATTTAACGAGGGGATCATGGGTGCGCGGACTACAAAAACCCTGGTAAGGGAAGACGACACCCTGCAAGAGTTTAAAGAGTTAACAGGCAATATGCGAAACACATCGGTCAGAGCGGTTGTGATTTCATCAATTTATATGCCCATTGTAATGGCATTGGGCAGCATAGGAACAGGATTGGCGCTATGGTTTGGAGGGGAAGGTGTAATATCCCAGACTCTGAGCTATGGTACCCTTGTTGCCTTTATATCCTATGCGGCACAGTTTTTTGAACCCATTCAGCAATTAGCCAGAATTTTTGCAGAACTGCAGAATGCCCAGGCTTCAGCCGAACGTGTATTTTCCATGATAGAAACTGAGCCGGATGTAAAAGACTCGCCTGAAGTTGTTAAGGAATATGGCGACATATTCGTCGCCAAAAAGGAGAACTGGCCTCCTATTAAAGGTGATGTGAGTTTTTGTAATGTATCGTTCTCATATAAAGATGGTGAAGAGGTGCTGGAAAACTTCAACCTGGAGGTAAAGGCCGGTGAATCTATTGCCCTGGTGGGTGAAACAGGATCCGGCAAGAGCACTATAGTAAACCTGATATGCCGTTTTTATGAACCTAAAGAAGGCGAAATCAGAATCGACGGGGTGGATTACCGGAAACGCTCCCAGTTATGGCTTCAATCCAATATTGGGTATGTATTACAGACGCCTCATCTGTTCAGCGGAACTATACGGGATAACATACGATACGGAAGATTGGATGCCACCGATGAGGAGATTATAGAAGCTGCTAAGCTTGTCAATGCCCATGATTTTATAATGAAGCTGAAGGACGGATATGATACCGAAGTAGGTGAAGGGGGAGGCCGGCTGTCCACAGGTGAAAAGCAGTTAATATCCTTTGCCCGTGCTGTTTTGGCCGATCCCAGGATCTTTGTATTGGACGAAGCTACCTCATCCATAGACACCGAAACTGAACGCGTAATTCAGGATGCCATTCATAAGGTACTGAAAGGCAGAACCAGCTTTATTATTGCTCACCGGTTGTCTACCATACGATCGGCAGATCGCATACTGGTTATTCGTGATGGCAGGCTGGTTGAGGAAGGGAATCATGCTGAGCTTCTAAAGATGAAGGGATATTATTACAGGCTATATACCAACCAGTTTAGGGAAGAGAAAGAAATGGAGCTTTTAGGTCGTGATTCATGGCTGGCCGATGGTGCTGTGTAGGTTTTCTTCCAAAGCCAATATATAAATAAACAATGAGGTGATAATAATGGATAAACAAATTTGGGAGGTGCCCCTGGAACTGGTCCCCAATAAAATACCCAGGTATCCCGGGGGAAGAGAGATTGACAGATTCAGGGGGTTGAAGGATCCAAAAGATGATGGTCGGCCCGAGGCATGGGTGGGTTCTACTACCTATGCTGCTAATAGAGATATGGAGCAGGACGAGAATTTGGGGCTGTCAGAAGTGTTGCTGCCTGATGGTGATAAGGTTTTATTGAAAGGCCTGATTGAAAGACATCCGGTGGAATTGCTGGGCAAGGCTCATGCAGGCAAATATGGCAGCAATACATGTCTGCTTGTAAAGCTTCTGGATGCAAAAGATCAGCTGGGTCTTCAGACCCATCCCACCCGGGAGTATGCAAAGAAACATTTCAATTCAGATTTTGGGAAGGCTGAAAGCTGGTATATAATTGATGTGCGTAAGGATCAGCTGGAGCAGCCCTATGTGTTGCTGGGATTTAAAGAGGGTATTACAAGGCAGATATTTGAAGAGTTGTACGAAAAACAGGATATCAGGGCTATGGAGGAATGGTGTCACAAGATACCTGTCTCTCCTGGAGATATGTTCTTTGTAGACGCCGGTGTTCCCCATGCTGTAGGACCCGGATGTTTTATGGTAGAAGTCCAGGAATCATCGGATATTACAGTAGGTGTCAGAAAAAGAAAGTTCTCTTCAGTGGAAGAAGAGCTGGAATACAAGGAGCGCTTGTTGGGATGTTACCATTATAATGGTGCAAGCTTCGAAGAGAATTTAAATAAATATAAGATCCCCCGCAAAGTTTTGAGGAAGGAAGCGGGCGGAACCGAAACCCTCCTCCTAGGGAATGAACAGACACCATATTTTAGTGTTACAGAGGTTGAGGTAACGGATGAGTTTCCATTCAGAGACACCGGAACCTTTTCAATTGTAATAGTGCTTGAGGGCGAGGGCGAAATGATATTTGACGGGGGACGGATGAATATCCGTAAGAGCAGTGAAATCTTTTTGCCTGCGGGGGTTAAAAACCTGGTTTGGGCAAACAGAGGCAGCACTCCGTTAAAACTGGTACGGTCATTTCCTCCTGATGTGCTTTAGCCTATCTTTAAAAGTTGTGAGTTTTTTTAACTGCGTCAACTCCATTGAACCAAACGGCAGCGGTAAGCTGCCGTTTATTAATGTTTGCAGGGCAATTATTTTAATCAGATAAAGGAAATAGGTATATAAACAGAGAAATATATTAAGTACTTAGACTGAATTGCATATATGCATACAATAACCTTATAACCTACAGTTTTCAAAGCACTTCATAAAAATATGAATTTTTCCAATTTGCAGAAAAACATGAATTAGTGATGATGCATGTGGAACATTTCAAATATGGAACAATTCAGACATGAGGGGGCAGGGCTTACGATGGTAGGGAAATTATATAATAAAATAAAAAAGTATTTTTCGAATATGAGTTTTTTTAAAAAAATGACACTGGTATATATAATGGCTATTATTATTCCTACATTTGCTATAGGGGGATTGTATTATTATCACTCCCAACGTTATATTGAAAATGAAGTAGTAAAGACAGTAAGCGGGTTGGTATCCCAAACAAAGGATGGTATAGTCAATAAATTTAATATTGCTGAGAATGTTGGAGAACAAATCGCTTATAATTCTCGACTGCAGAGATTTTTATCAAGGCAGTTTATATTTAAGCCCAATGCTTTTGAAGAGTATATCGATTTCATTTATCCATTTATAAATAATGCTTTAAATTTTAATCAGATAAATATATATAATATAAGTATATTTGTGACTAACGCTTCCATACCTGAATCATGGAGCCGTTTTTATCATGTATCAAGAATAGAAGAACAGAGCTGGTATAAGGATTTTGTTGAATCAGACAGCAATTATATGTGGATGTATCGTGATATTGCCGATCTTTTTAAAACACATAGAAATGTTGATCATAGCAAGGTATTTACATATGTAAGAAAGCTGTATTCTTTAAACAACAAGTACCTGGGTATCGCAGTGATTGATATAAAAGTTGATGATTTATTGTCTGCCTTGCGTTCTTCATATAATGGACAATGGCTGGCATATTTACTAGATAGTGGAACGATACTTTTGCCTGATGATCAGGCTGATGAGGATGTTAAGCTGGTTGATATAAATGCAAAACAATCTGTAGGGCATTTTGTAAATGAAGATAAACTTTATCTGTACCAAAAACTAGAAGAGTATGATTTAATGTTGGTACATAAAGTATCGATGAAAGCTTTAATTCAATCTTCCCGAACGGGGAATATAAATATAATACTATCGGTAGTTTTCGGTATATTATTGCTTGTAATTGCTACTTACCTGATTCTTAACATTCTTTTTTCTAAGATCAGACAGATTATACATGTAATGAATGAAGTGGCGAGGGGTAATTTTAATATAAGGATTCCGGTTGAAGGCAACAATGAAATAGGCCAAATTGCTAATGATTTTAACACCTTAATCGAAAGGGTTAATAATCTTGTTGATAATTTAATTAAAAAAGAGATTGCACAAAGAGAAGCACAGCTTAAAGCCCTGCAATATCAAATAAATCCGCATTTTATATATAATACTATTGATAGTTTTAGAATGAAGATGGTTTTGATAGGAGAGTATGAGACAGCCGAGGTAATAACAGATTTTGGTAAGATGTTGCGGTATAATATGACCGATGAATCCATGCATACTACCATTGCCGAGGAAGTTGAATATGTAAAAAAGTTTTTGAATCTTCAGAAGTTTCGTTACGGCGAACGGATTTCTTTAAATATAGAATTGCCCGTAGAGTTAAAAAGAGCAAAGATTCTGAGATTTATTCTTCAACCTATTGTTGAGAATAGCTTGAGCCATGGTTTGACAGGGATAGATCAAAAAGTTAATATAGATATATTTTTTCAATTGAAAAATAATATGATAGCTATTACTGTTCAAGATGATGGGGTTGGTATAGATCCTGTCCGGCTGGAGGAGATAAAACGTCAGCTCTATGCTCAAACAGAATATAATGAGGTTGTCCATAAAGATGATAGCGGTTCAATAGGACTTATCAATATAAATCAACGTTTAAAACTTTATTATGGAGAACAATACAGTATTCAAATTGAAAGCAAGGTAAATGAGTATACAAAAACCGTAATATCCATACCGTACCAGGAGATAGATGAGTAGAGATAAATTAATTATTCTGGAAACAGGTAATTAAGCAAAAAATGGTACCATATAATAAATTATGGTACTTGTTTATATTATTTTGGCTAATTATTATAAAAGTAGCGATCAGCTACTTTATTTATTGATTCGCATATGGCTCATATTTACAGATAATGTACTGCTGTAGATTTGGGGGTATATATGATGATAGCCAGGGGGACGGAGTTAGCACATAGCAAGCCCGGAAAAAAGGGAATTTTTAATGAGATTTGGCGTCAAATCGATATACAGACCATGGTATGGCCTGGGATAATTTTTATGTTGATTTTTAATTATCTTCCCATGTATGGAGTGATCATTGCCTTTAAAAATTTTGTTGTAACTTCAGGATTTCAAGGGTTTTTTACATCCAAATGGGTTGGTCTGAAACATTTTGCTGATTTTTTAACTGATCCTAATTTTTACACCGTTTTAAAAAATACATTGGGGATTAATATAATGGGTTTGATGATAAGGTTTCCAATTACCATTATATTTGCACTTTTTTTGAATGAGATAACAAACGATAAGTTTAAAAGGTTTACACAAACTGTATCATATCTTCCACATTTTCTTTCATGGGTTATTTATGGCGGACTGATTATAAAAATTCTTTCAGTTGAAACCGGAGCCGTAAATAATTATTTATTAAAATGGGGCATCATTGATGAACCAATATTTTTCCTGGGTGAACCCAAATATTTCTGGTCGATAGCAGTTATTAGTGCTTTGCTTAAAGAATTGGGGTGGAGCGCTATCCTTTATTTAGCGGCGATCGCAGGTGTGGACCAGGAATTATATGAAGCAGCAATTATTGACGGGGCAGGACGTTTCAAACGTATGTGGCACATAACCCTTCCGTCCATTTCAGGTACAATTGTAATATTACTCATATTTGCTATTAGTGGCATATTGAGTTCAGGATTTGATCAAATCTGGATGCTGCAAAATCCATTGAATGTTGATGCAAGCGAAGTTATTGATACTTATGTATACAAAGTGGGATTACAGCAAATGAGGTTTTCATACTCTACAGCTGTTGGATTGATGAGATCAGTTGTTGCGCTGATATTGCTATTGGGAGCTAATTTTGTTTCAAACAAAATAACAGAAAAAGGAATATTCTAGAAGGGGATTTATTATGGTAAGGATAAAATCAAGAGAAGATATTATTTTTGACATCTTTAATACCATATTAATGCTAATTCTTATATTTCTAACCCTTTATCCTGTTTGGTTCTGTATCGTCGGTTCATTTAATGAAGGTTTGGACTATATGCGGGGCGGGGTTAATTTTTGGCCAAGGAAATTTACCCTTTCCAATTACCGGGTTGTATTGATGGAGCCAAGGATAAAGGATGCCTATAAAATAACGATACTGAGAACGATTATTGGAGTTATTACCCATGTTTTGTTTACTTCATTGTTTGCCTATGGTTTTTCCCGCAGGAACCTTATTGGCAAAAAGATTTATGGGACAATGGGAATTATAACAATGTTTTTTAGCGGAGGGTTGATTCCTTCATATTTGCTGTACAAATGGCTTAGGCTTCTGAATTCCTTCTGGGTGTATATTATTCCTGCTTTGTTCAACTTTTGGAATGTTATCATATTTCAATCGTTTT
>LFTM01000028.1 GCA_001513505.1 Clostridiales bacterium DTU092
CCAGTCGCCTGGATGCTGGTGAGCTCTTACCTCACCTTTCCACCCTTACCTGATTTTTGATGACTCTCTATAGGGATCAAAAATCAGGCGGTATCTTTCTGTTGCACTTTCCTTGGAGTCGCCTCCACTGGGAGTTACCCAGCACCTTGCCCTGTGGAGCTCGGACTTTCCTCAGCTGCACATATATGTGCAACCGCGATCGCCTGACTTACTCACAATCCAATCTATCTTTTCAAATTCATGATAACATGAGTATTTGTCGGTGTCAATTGGTATTTTCTATAATACAATTCCCTTTGCTTCCTAACTCATCCTGTTTTTGCACCCACGTATAAAATACGGCCGCAGTTTTCACATTCAATAATACTATTCTCCTGTTTGAGTTTTTCAAGAACCAGGGCAGCTAAAGCCATATTACAACCACCGCAGCAATTATTCTCTATCGTTACAACTGCAGTATTCCGACTATTTTTAAGATTATTGTACCTTTCTAACAGTGAAACATCAATCTTGTCCTTTAATTCATCCCTTTTTGCTTTTAGAGCCATGTACTCCTTACGTATTTTTTTAACTTCCTGATCATATTGGGCTTTAATACTGGAATACTCCTTTTTAGCCCGTATAATCTGCACCCTTATCTCATTTAACTTGTCGGATAACGACTGTACATCTTTTAATAGATCATTTAGCTCCTCTTCTTTCCTGGCTAGTTTATCCTTAAGCTCTAAAGCAGATTTATGCATTTCATCCAATTGTTTTAAACTCTTTACCTGGTTGCTGTCAATCTTCTGAAAATCTGATTTAAACGCATTCGCTATGTTTTCATATTCATGGTTAATTCTATTCAATGCATTGCTTTTCTTCTCAGCTTCATCGTTACACTTAACCAACTGGTCCTGTTGATCTATAAGATGTTTTTTTAATCCAAGCAATCTATTTCTTAAAGGAATCTTTTTCCTCATTTCTTCACATTTATCCATTTCCAAATCAAGTATCTGGTATTCCCAAAGAACATCAAGCTGTCCCATTAATATATCCTCCTTTCTTTTAACATCAAAGTTCTCGGCCAAACCAGACTTTTTGAAAAATTAAGGGAATAAGCACAGCCTATTCCCCTATAATCGTATAAGGTTCGGCCATAGTTTGGGCACGTAATACCTTTACTTCATATTGTAAATCATTAAAAGCCATTTGTAAACGATGAATTAATTCCTCTACTATAAAAACCTCTGTGGCAAAATGCCCGGCAGCTATTACGGCAATTCCCAAATGTTCAACATCACATGCATCATGATACTTCATCTCTCCTGTTACAAATACATGCGCACCTTTAGAATATGCCTTATTTATTAAGCTTGCACCTGCGCCGGCACAGGTAGCGACAGTTTGTACCTCCCGTTGGGTTTGTCCGGCAACTTGAACAGACGGTACATTTAAATCCCTGCATACCTTCCTTGCAAATTCCTCAAAGTGCATTTTGCAGGGAAGTTTGCCAATTCTTCCAAGACCGCGTTCATTTCTTTTATTGGCTAACGGGTATATATCATAAGCCACCTCTTCGTAGGGATGAACGCTTAGCATGGATTGAACAATTTTCTCCAAATAACGATACGGCGCTATGGTTTCAAGTCTGATTTCGTCTACCCGTTGTATATGCCCCTGCTGACCTATATACGGATTTGTGCCATCCAAGGGCATAAAAGTTCCTACTCCCTTTGCTTGAAAGGTACAATGGCTGTACTTGCCTATCCAACCGGCACCAGCATCTGTCATAGCTTGCATAACCGATTCTTCATGACCTTCAGGTATAAACACCACTAACTTGTACAGTTTTTCACCCTCATCCCGCACCAAAGGTTCAATGTTGCCAAGGCCCAATCGGGCAGCAAGAACATCATCAACCCCTCCTGATGCTTTATCAAGATTGGTATGGGCAGAAAAAACCGCTATATTATTCTTTATAAGAAGGTGCAGCAGGCGTCCTTTCCCATCATCACTGCGAAGGCTTTTCAATCCTTCAAATATAACCGGATGATGGGATATAATCATGTTCACACCTTGATTAATAGCTTCGTTAACTACACTTTCGGTGACATCCAGACATACCATAATTGTCTCAACGCTGTCATTCATGCCACCCAAAAGCAAGCCTATATTATCCCATTCTTCTGCAAGGTATGAAGGCGCAATCTTTTCCATAACATCTACGATTTGTTTAACCGTAACACCCACTGGTAAACCTCCTTATACTGCAAAAGTTTACGTCTGAACTCTTCCGCAGCATTGATTGAATTCTCGGTATTTTGCCTTTCAAGGTGGTGGATTATATTATTAGTTTTATCTATTTTCTGTTTTATAAATTCCTTTAGCAATGGATCATTCTTTTTTATCAGCATATAACCTATGTCGTAATAAACTTCATTATATATACGTTGTGAGCCGTGGGTTGCGACGATAATTTCATAAAACCTGCTGTCTTCTCTAACCAGGGTTTCGTCCACAATAGCATACCCATTTTCAACCAGCCATTTTCTTAAAGCACTTTGAGCGGTCATAGGCTGCAGGACAAAACGTTTAACCTTCTCAGCTACGCAAGGAGCATCAGTTAAAATATTCCTTATAAGCATTCCACCCATACCGGCCATTATCACCGTATCGACTTCACCTGGCTTTATAGGTTTAAGACCGTCTCCCGTTCTCGCCTCTATTTTGCTCTCCAACCCTCTCTGTTTTATTAAACCTTCAGCCTTGGCTAAAGATTTAGAACTTATATCGGTAATAATAGCTTTTTGAACAATCCCGTTTTCAATAAGCCATACCGGAACAAGTCCATGATCCGTTCCTATATCTGCTATGCATTTTGAGGGAGGAACTTCCTTTGCAATAGCCAACAATCTTCCTTTTAGCAAAATCGCACCACCCGGCTAAAGATGCTTCCATACTTAATATTTTATCTTTATACAAATTCAAACAATACTACAGGAAAAAAATTACTTTATTTTAGTTATAAAAAAACACCGTTTTTCGGTGCTAATAAAACTTGTTAAATCAACTTACTATTGTATCGTATATTATAATGCATATACCCCAATCAATAATTAAAGTTTGGTGGGCCTTCAGGGATTCGAACCCCGGACCGACCGGTTATGAGCCGGTTGCTCTAACCGCTGAGCTAAAGGCCCAAACAAACTGTCGCATCTGCGGATTATATTATAACCTAATCCGGCTGTTCAGTCAATAGGGAAAACAATATGATTCAGCATCTCTTTTTAAGAGATGCTGAATCATTAATCCAGAAAATCCTTTAACTTTTTGCTCCTGCTGGGATGCCGCAGTTTTCTTAAGGCTTTTGCCTCAATCTGACGGATCCTTTCTCTGGTAACATTAAATTCCCTTCCCACTTCTTCCAGGGTGCGTGCTCTGCCGTCATCAAGACCGAACCTTAGCCGTAATACTTTCTCTTCTCTTGGGGTTAATGTATCCAATACCTCCATAAGCTGTTCCTTAAGAAGGATAAATGCTGCAGCCTCAGCAGGCGCGGGAGCATCTTCATCGGGTATAAAATCTCCGAGATGACTGTCCTCTTCCTCCCCAATAGGAGTTTCCAACGAAATGGGTTCTTGAGCTATCTTCATAATCTCCCTGACCTTTTCCTCGGAAATCCCCATTTCCTTAGCTATCTCTTCCGGTTGTGGCTCTCTTCCGTATTCCTGTAGAAGCTGTCGGGATACTCTTATTAGCTTGTTTATAGTCTCAACCATATGCACGGGTATCCTTATGGTCCTGGCCTGATCCGCTATTGCACGTGTTATTGCCTGGCGGATCCACCATGTAG
>LFTM01000017.1 GCA_001513505.1 Clostridiales bacterium DTU092
AGATATTGATAGCGTTGATTGCCATTACCCTGTTTGTTCCCTGTATCGCTGCAGTTATGGTAATATTCAAGGAAAGAACATGGAAAGAATCGCTGGTGATATGGTTAGGAAGTTTTGTTATTTCATTTTTGACAGCGGGAATTGTAGCGCAATTTATAATATAGGGAATTACGGGCTTATATAAGGAGTGTTGATTATGCATATAGAATGTACAACATGCAAAATGCTGGTAGATATAGATAAATACGACCGGTGTCCCAGGTGCCACACCCTGCTCCGGCAGCCATTTAGCTGCGCCGGCTGTAAGGGTTGTTCCTGGAAAGGCTTGTGTCCCTCAAAAAAACAGGCCTGATTAGTGATATCGGTGTTCTGTAATGGAGAGGACCTTAATATATGCGGTTTAAATTTAAAGGCATAATATGGGGTTTGAATATCCCATATTATACCTTTTATTCTTTATGACTAACGGTAATAGCTTTAAAAAGAATTTTCTTATAATCCCTTTCCAACTGCCTCATCATATCCATTCTTCCAGCAAAAAATAGGGGTTCTCCCAGCCTCTTCAGTATGGACTGTTCAACCAGCGGCGGTTCTATAACAATCTTTATATCACAATTTTTCATTCTGCCCGTCCAGTAATTAACACCAGACTGAGAAACCGGCTGGGAATTGTAGTCCTGTTCCATTGACTGAGACAATTCCTCAGCCTCAGCCACTTTTTTTGCGTCCCCAACGGCCAGGGTTCCGGTATCCTTCGTCCTTCTCTTACGAATAGCTTCTATTATCTGCTCCTTATCCATTCCCCTTAACTTAAACAGCACAAAGGGATTACGGGCAAACTCCAAAGCCAGAGCATAACACACTACTGCCATATGTCTGCAGGGTTCAGGCCAGTCTTCACAGGTACAGCGGGCAGATAAATCATTAGCCGATGCCGGGAACAGCGATACATCCAGTGCAGAAAATACCTCCTCAATATTATCCGGCATTTCACCGGCCAGCATCTTTGCTGAATATATTGCCTTACCAGCCAGAGCATCCAATACCTTCTCCCATTCATCCGGTGACAAGGTCTTTAATGCGATATCAACCTTATAGGGATCCTTCCTGTTTCCTTTCACATTCGCCGTTATACTTCCGGAGCTTATAATAATATCCTGGATGTTTCCGTTTCTTACATAGCTCCTAACCCGGCTGGATCGGCCGGCCAATCCGAATGATTCCAGGTTTTTTAACCACTGCTGTGCCCACCAGCTGGTTCTTAAGGTCTTTCTTCCTCTTGAAGCCATCGTACGTCCTCCCTATCACTCATTTCTTACAGCATCATGTTCAAGGGTAAACAGTCTCCTCAGCTCATCGTCGCTCAATTCAGTAAGCCAGGTTTCTCTGGTTCCCACCACTTTATCAGCCAGTTCCTTCTTTCTTTCAATAAGCAGATCAATTTTTTCTTCCAGTGTCCCCTGGCAGATGAATTTATGCACCTGAACATTCTTTTTTTGACCGATTCTAAAAGCCCGGTCTGTAGCCTGGTCCTCCACAGCAGGATTCCACCATCTGTCAAAGTGAAAGACATGATTCGCCTGAGTCAGATTTAATCCCACTCCCCCGGCCCTTAATGACAGTACAAATATATCCGGACCGTCAGTACTTTCAAACCTTTTAAGCATATTATCCCGTTTGTCCTTGGGCACACCTCCGTGTAGGAAAAGCACTTCCCGTTTAAAATACCTCTGCAGATATGCCTGAAGCATTCTTCCCATTTTAGCATACTGGGTAAATACAAGAGCTTTGTCCCCCTCACTCAATACCTCGTACAGCATTTCAATCAAACGTATCAGCTTACCCGATCTGTTATCCAGAGAACTATTATCACCCAGAAACAGCGCAGGATGATTGCAAATCTGTTTTAGCCTGGTGAGGCCTGATAAAATTAAACCCCTGCGTTCCATACCGGCTGAAGTACCAATATGGTCCATAATATCATCAACCACTCCTTGATACAGAGTTGCCTGTTCCCTTGTCAATGCGCAATAAATCTTGTTTTCCTGCTTAAGGGGCAGATCCTTAATGATGGTGGGATCGGTCTTGGTCCGTCTTAAAATAAAGGGCTGAATAAGCTGTTTTAACTGCCAGGCAGGTTCTTCATCCCCGTATCTTTCTATGGGTATAACAAATTTATTATAAAAGTTCTTACGCCCCCCCAGGTACCCCGGATTCAGAAAATCCATTATCGACCACAGCTCCATAAGCCGGTTCTCTATGGGAGTTCCGGTTAAGGCTATTCTGTATTTGCTCTTCAATTTCCGGATCCCCTGCGCCTGTTTGGTGGAAGGATTTTTGATGTTTTGCGCTTCATCAAGTACAATACCCTCCCAGTTAACCGGCGCTATTGTATCCCAATCCCTGTTTGCCAGGTTATATGTACTTATTACCAGATCATACTCCGAAACTTTTTCAACAAACTCTCGCCCTACCGCCCGATCCACACCGTGATGGATAAATGTCTTTAGGTCCGGAGCAAACCGCGCAACTTCACGCTTCCAGTTGCCCACCACCGATGTAGGGCATATAAGGAGTGTTGGGGCCTTTACCCCCAGCTTCTCTCTTTCGTACAATAAAAGGGCAATAAGCTGAATGGTTTTCCCCAAACCCATGTCATCAGCCAGACAGGCTCCAAATCCCCGTTTTCTCAGAAATACAAGCCAGGAAAACCCGCGAACCTGATAAGGCCTCAACTTACCGCGAAAACCTGATGGCGCATCAAGTATTGTTAAAGGCTCGGTACCTGCCAGACCCTTTAATAATGTCTCTAACCATCCCTCCGAATCCACAGCCGTAATCGGCGGCCCCTCCTGGTCGAAAGATATCAAATCAAGAGTCTCTTTAAGCGGAAGCTTTTTTCTTCCTCTCTGTCTTTCCAACCACTTTATAGCCGCATTGAGCTCTTTAGGGTTTAACTCTATCCACTGTCCACGGATGCGTACCAGAGGTTTCTTTAGTGCAGCCAGCTGTTTCAGTTCTTCATAATCGATAGTGCTATCTCCTATAGCCAGTTTCCAGTCATATTCTACAATAGTATTCAGACCAAACTGTCCTTCAGAGCCGGCTTCCGATTCACTTTGAACATGATAAAGCTTCAGCCTTGCCCCCAGTTTCCTCTTTTTCCGTTCCCTCCACCACGACGGAACCATTACACCAAATCCGCTGTCCTGAAGAAGGACTGAGGTCTCTTTCAAAAAGAAATATGCTTCATCAGTTGTAAGGAATACTCCTTCCGGCCTTGGTTCCATTAACCCTCTTTCAATTACCGGGTATATCTTTGAAATTTTCCCCAGATCCTTTAGCAGCTTCTCCTGAGGTTGTTCAAAATGTCTATTCTGAAGGGAAACCATCTGGCCGTCCATTTGCCATATATCCCGTGCAGCAACCAGCAGGCTTGGATTATCAGTAGCCTGAAGATAGAAGGACAGGTACCATTTCTCGCTTCCTTCCCCGGGCGCCTCTAATCGCAGGCATGTCCGGAAACTGTCTCTTGTTTCCCTTAATGGTGCAGTCCACTGCCTGAGTCCGTCTAAAAATCCTTCAATCTGCTTCTTAGTACCGCTGACCCTGTTTTCCCTGCCGCGGAGAGCATTCAGCCACACCCGTTCAACAGGTACTTCCTGTTCGCTATAACCAACATCACCCAACCAGTTGCGTATGGTTTCGTCGGTAGCCACTCTTAAATAATTCATTATAACATCATAAGGCAAGGAAGGTTCTTTCAACTGATATTTTTTGCCCAATACGCCACAACATATCGGCGGCATAATGTTTACAAGCTGTCTGATA
>LFTM01000168.1 GCA_001513505.1 Clostridiales bacterium DTU092
TATATTTATTTGGATGGTGTATATATTAATAAGCAGTAGGCGTGAGAGCATTCAATCCGATTTTATTACCAAAAGTTTTACAAATTATGTTGATAAAATTTATAGTTATGATAGAATTTCAAAAGGTGATTAATTATTCTTTAAGCTAACACAACGCAAACAGCATGTGTAATAATGTACAGTAAATAAATTTATGGCAGATAAAATATACACTGCGTGAATATTCAAATGAATGTGCTAATATGAATGAACAATTCTGACAAACGATAAAGCAAAGTGGGGGAATATTTATGAAGATTAAACATTAGATAAGTTTAATTGCTGCAACTATGTGTATTGTATGTGTTGGAGCGCTGTGGGCGGTAAACAGTTTTATATCATTAAAATACCTGGAGAATACTATACAAGACAAATCACTGGCTGAAGTTAAATTAAAAGCCAACGACATAAATAAATGGATCGAGCAGGAAAAGCAAAACTTCGGAATTGACGCTGAAAGAGTAATACTGGCTAAAGATTATAAAAAAGATACATTATTAAAAATTTTAGAAAAAACAGACGAGATGAATTTTGGAAACCTTTATTATATGGCATTTGAAGATGGAACAATTATTGATGTGTCTGGAAAGCTGGCAGATGATAATAATCCATTAGCTAAAGAATGGTATGTTAAGGCAAAGGAAAATAACGAACAGATTTATGTTTGCGATCCCTATGTAGATGCTGGGACACAGAATATAGTCCTGACATTATCTAAAGAGATTGCATTAAATGATGGTAGAAAAGCAATTTTGGGTGTAGATATGCAAATATCAAACATCAACGAGTTTCTAAACGCTATCGGACAGGATACGGTAGACGCTGAAACTTCTGCTACTTTGTCCGAAACAGTAGATACAGAAACTTCAGCTACTCCGCTAAATGCGGAATATGAGAGCACAATAAACAAGGCTGATAAGTCATATGTATTTCTAATAGACAGAAGAGGCAATATAATCAGCCATCCAAATCCGGATTTTTCACCGAAGCCTGATAAATCAATTAATGCAGCAGATATTTTAGATGGGAAACTGAATAATTTAAGAAAACTAAAGGATATATCCCTGGAGCAAAGAATAATAAAGGATTATGATGGAAAAGAGAGGGTATTCTTCCTCCATTCATTGGATGAGGCGGGTTGGACTGTAGGAATAGCAGTTGATAAAGATGCAATACTTGAGGCAGAAAATAAATCTGCAAGAATAACTGTAAGCATATCCATAGTATTGTTGTGTGCAGGCATAGCGGTTTCTCTGATTATAGCAAACAGTATAGCTAAACCGATTATGAAAACCCAGACGATAGCGGACAATATATCCAATTTGGAACTAAACATAGATATAGATGATAAAAGTTTAAAAAGAAAAGATGAAGCCGGTGAGACATTAAAGGCTTTTAAAGTGACGATAGGGAGGTTAAGGAATTTTTCAGCTAATTTAAATGAGCTGTCGACCATAAATAATGAAATTTATAATATAACTTTAAATAAGGTAAATACACTTTTAAACCTTTCTGAGGATGTATCAGCTACAACGGAAGAATTGTCCGCCGGTATGGAAGAGACCAGTGCAGCTGCTGAATCCATATCACAAGCAGCAGATGATCTAAAAAGTGCAATATCCGTTTTTGCAAGTAAAACAGAAGAAGGAGCAGAGACAGCCAACGAGATAGCCAGAAAGGCAGCAGACTTAGATAAACAGTTTA
>LFTM01000103.1 GCA_001513505.1 Clostridiales bacterium DTU092
GGTTCAGCCGGTTGAGACGGTTATTAATATAAAGGTTAATGCTCATATAGATCAGGATTATATAGCTGAAGAGAGTCATAAGATGGAGTTTTACAAAAAAATTGCTGCTATCAACGGGCTTGAGGATAAGAATGATGTTGAAGATGAGCTGGTGGACAGATTCGGGGATATACCTGCCAGTGTCCAGAATCTGATAGACATAGCTTACATCAAAGCTCTGGCACGGAAGGTCAGGATTACCGAGATTACCCATAAGGGTACAATGGTCAGGATGAGGCTGGCTGATAACATGGCCATAACGCCGAAGAAGCTTATGCCTATTCTGAATGAGAATCGAAACCGGCTTAGTTTTACTTCATCTCCTTTTCCGACATTTACAATAAAGCTGCGTGATTTTTTGCCCGACACGGCCTTGGAAGCTGCCAGGGAGACGCTGGAAGCAATTGTGCACCATTTAGAATGAAAGGATGAAAAGATATGAAATTTTACAGGTATATTTCTTTCCTGCTGATTATGGTAATATCCTTAGCATTGATTGCGGGGTGCGGTTTAGTTAAGGTAGATCCCGAAAAGGACAGACAGCGGGTTGTAGCTGAGGTAGACGGTGAGAAAATTCTGAAAGGCGAGTTTCTCGATATCTATGATCAGCAGAAAGCCTTCTGGGGAATAACCGAAGAAGTGGAGAAGGACGAACAGTACAAGGATTTCATTAAAGGAATGAAAGAGGATATTCTTGAACAGCTTGTTTTACGCAAGGTGCTGGAGAAAAAAGCCATGGAATCCGGGTTTACCGTTAATGACGAATACATTGAAAAGGCAAGACAGGAACTTGAGGATCAGTTAAAGGAGTATGCCGATGTATTAAAGGAACAGGACCAGGAGGAACAGGGTGCTGATTCGGATAAGGATTATCTGCAGGAAGCCCGGGATATGTGGAATG
>LFTM01000286.1 GCA_001513505.1 Clostridiales bacterium DTU092
AATGAGGTTTTGGAACTTCTGACCGAACTTCGGGATACTTGGTCAGAAACTGTTAAGAATATGCGCAAACAGCTGTATAAGCGTTCGTATAATGAAGGAATAGGTGGCTAGCATGGCTGCGCCTGAAAATGATTTGAATAAAGCGCTGGAGCTGGCCCGTTTGAAAAAGAAGCACCTGGAGGAAATATTAAACATTACCATAAAGCAATCCGAGGTTTTATCGGCTGATAAGGCTGAACAGCTTTTATCATATATAGAGGACAGACAAAAGCTTATTGATGCAATAAAGGTTCTGGACGAGGAGTTTACACCTATATTTAATGAAATAGGGGAACAACTGCCATTGAACGGACATGATGCCGTGCTGGATGATGGTTCTGATGAATATAATTTGTCCGTTCAATTACTTGCTGAAATAGATGCACAGAAGGAACTGCTGAAGGCTATTTATGATTTGGAGCAGAAAAACCAAAAACAGGTTATGGCGGTTATTGAGGAAGTAAAATCAAAGATGAGCGGAATAAGCAGGGCAAAAAGGGGATATAAGGCATATAAGCAGCCTAATCAGTATATGGGAGGAATTTTTATAGACAAGAGGGAGTAGA
>LFTM01000004.1 GCA_001513505.1 Clostridiales bacterium DTU092
TTCTCCGCCGCAAGAGCAGTACCGCCCGTCGCTAATAAATCATCTACCACTACAACTTTTTGTCCGGGCTGGATGGCATCCTTGTGAATTTCTAAGCTGTCTGTACCGTATTCCAGTTCATATTCGTAACCAACCGTCTCTGCCGGTAATTTGCCCGGTTTTCGTACCGGAACAAAACCAACTCCCAATGCGTATGCAACCGGTGCTCCCAGTACAAAACCCCTGGCTTCAGGCCCAACTATTACGTCAGCACCTTTTTCTCTGCAATATTTTACAAGGCAGTCAACGGTATAGACATAAGCTTCCGGATCTTTCAATAAAGTTGTAATATCCTTGAAACTAATGCCTTGTTTTGGAAAATCCATTACGATCCTTACCTTATCTTTTAATTCCATTATTATCCTCCTTTTCCCAATGGGATATCATATTCTTCATCCATACCATATAGTATTGATAAAGCTTACTTTCTGTGAGCTCCCGGTTACGGGGATTCTGATTACATTCAATCGATATATAAGCTTGTTCGTAATTTGCCTTTATAAACTCCAGCTCATCAAATACGCCAAGCATCAAACGCAGCTGGAAAACATTAATATTCTGTCCTGTTGCCTGCTTAAAATGATTTAGCATCGTTGATATGTCCGGCCAAATATTCTGAGCCATACGTCGTGAATACAGCCATTTGTATAAAGCAACGAAATTGGGTCTGTCCAACTTCAGTTTATCCAATACTTTTTTAAAAAACATACCGTCATCGGTCCAGTCACGAATTATATATATCTTTTCTTTATGATGTTCCAGGATAGGCAAGTGAGTATACAGAGGGATCTCCTCGGGTAGTAGAAATATTTTTTCATAATGGTTAAGAGGAATTTTATATAAATAAGGAGCCAGCAAAACAGCATTCAACCCCATATTCCTCATATTCTGAAAAAAACAGTATTCAAAAGATGAACAAGACAATCCATGTTCCAAAATTAAATTTAAAACCCATCTGCCTCCAATAGGAGTATTGGCCAAAGCCAAATTGCCTACCTGTGTCTCGCGAAAAGAATTTATCGCCTCCTTAAAATTAACAGACTTAAAAACATTATTACCCACCAAATAGTGGTACATATCTGAATCAATTTTATTATACATAATTCCTTCAAAAAAAGCATCAAAAAATTTAAAATAAAAGGGTTCAAGAAAAGCATCAATATCCTTTTGCTCCGTCAGTACCATCTTCATAGCTTTTATGTTAAACTGGATCTTTTTTATACCCTTCCACTCATTTTCTTCCAATGCAGCTATTATATTCAGTCTGTTCTTTCCAATGGTTAAGTGGTCCTTATTATCCCCAAAGCCAAATCCTATGGCATCCCACAGCCGTTTCTCGACGGAAATAGCCATCTTTAAATGTTTGCCCTGGTTTCCTACAGCTCTGCAGTTCTCTACTTCCACATTGTTGAAGAGAAATTTTGGAATTGGATTTCCGGCACCGAAGGGCTCCATCTGTTTTATCTCCTGTATTAAGGACATAGTAATATCCTGAGTTGCTAAAGTATCGTCGTAATACTCTCTCGGATTTAAGAGAGAACAGTCCAGATTATGGTGACAATAATCGGTAAGCAGTTGCTTCAACTCAGGTATAAGTTTTTTTGGTATGGTAAATCCTGCAGCCATTTCGTGTCCGCCGAACTTGGAAAACAGATGACTGAACCTG
>LFTM01000097.1 GCA_001513505.1 Clostridiales bacterium DTU092
GTAGCGAGAGAAGGAGAGCTGGAGGAACGGTACAACAGAGTTAAAGAGCTAGAAGTAAATGGTTTGAAGTTAAAAACCTCGCTATTTTACAATATGGATCTGATTAAGAATAAACTGGAGTCAATTGCGGAGGAGATCAGCTACGACCCTGTAGATGCGGATATCAAGTTCTATCCTGACAGGGAGAATAAATTCGAAATCACCGAGGAAAAACCGGGACTTACATTGGATGTGAAAGAGCTGTTCAACACTTTAAAGGCAAAGATGGAGAACGAAGAGTATGGTGAGGTGGTACTGTCTCCTCAAGAGGTTTTGCCTAAAGTAACGAAGGCTCAGTTACAAAAAGCCACATACAGAATTGCACAGTTTTCCACAAGTATTGCAACCAGCACAGCAGATCGTAAACATAACGTACGTTTAGCTCTTAGAAAAGTAAACGGGTACAGACTGGATCCCGGAGAGGTGTTTTCATTCAACGAAGCGGTTGGGCCAAGAACTGCCAAAACGGGTTTCAGGCCTGCTCCGGTTATAATGCCGGATAAAAGCTTGCAGAATGATTACGGAGGCGGGGTATGCCAGTCATCAAGTACAATATATAATGCTGCCCTCAGAGCGGATCTGGAGATTGTAGAACGATATCATCATTCTTTCCCAATAGGTTATGTTCCCATTGGTTTGGATGCTACGGTGTCGTATGGGGGCGCTGACCTGAAGTTCAGGAACAATAAGGATACACCAATTTTTATCCGCACCTTTTCCAAAGGTGATAATGTATATGTGGAGATTTATGGTGAGAAATTTCCAAATGACGGATATATAACCTGCAGCTCCACTGTTACATCGGTGGTACCTGCACCCAAACCCAAGAGAATTTTAGATAAGAACGGCAAATATGTTAAACAACCGGGTGGACAGGTGGAACATGTAAAATCCAGAAACGGTTATAGAGTTACCAGCTATAAAACATATTATGAAAATGGTAAAAAAGTTTGGACCAAAGTAATTGCCCGTGATTATTACAGGCCGATCCAGGGAATTATCTATTATAGGCCGTAATGATTCCATGGGCACGGATAAGGCTTTAAAAGGCGTGCTGATACGGCATGTCTTTTATATACCGGGAAAGTATCTTCTTGTTAAAAGGAGGAAATGACATTGTTTGAAGAAGCAATAAAAGTTAAAGTAGGGAACGAGATTAAGACTTATCCAAGAGGCATATCGCTTGAAGAATTAAGCCGTGAATATGCCGATAAATATACTACGCAGATTGTCGCAGCTAAAGTTGATAAAAAAATGTGTGAGTTGACAAAAACTCTGGATAATGATTGTGAGGTTGAGTTTATCGATCGTTCTACCAAGGATGGTGAGAGAATATATTTACGTAGCCTGACATTTATCTTTATTCGCGCATGCAGGGAGCTATTCCCTCATTGCAGGGTACTGATAGAGCATTCTATGAATAAAGGCCTTTATTGCGAAGTGCATGGTGATTTTACACTGTCCCCAAGACAGGTCAGCAGAATAGAGCAGAGAATGCGAGAAATAGTGGAGCGGAACGAACCGTTTCAAAGATTTACAGTCGATAAAGAGGAAGCAAAACGAATTTTCCAGGATATGGGTTTTAATGATAAGATCAAGATACTGGAATACCGTCCGGAACAAACTGTTAATCTATACCGCTGTGGGTGGATGACAGATTACTTGTTTGGTTACATGGTTCCCAGCACCGGGTATATAACCATGTTTGAGCTGCAATTCTATCTGCCGGGAGTTATAATCCGATATCCCAGGAAGGATAGTCCCAATGCTTTGCCCGAGCCTGTAGATAACCCCAATTTGTCCAGGATTTTCCGGGAAGCAGAAAAGTGGGGTGCTCAGCTGGGAGTGGAAAATGTGGCTGATCTTAACGATGTAATAAGACATGGAGATATTGGCGATCTGATAAGGGTGTGCGAAGCTCAGCATGAGAAGCAGATTGCTCAGATAGCTGATGAAATTGCTGCTCAGCGCGACAGGATCCATTTGATCATTATTGCCGGCCCTTCTTCTTCAGGCAAGACCACATTTGCTCAGAGGTTACGCATACAGCTTATGGTAAACGGTATGAGGCCGATACCCATATCGATAGATAACTATTTTCTGCACAAGGAAGATATACCTTTGGATGAGGATGGAGAGAGGGACATAGAATCTATAAAAGCAATTGATATTGAACTGTTTAATGAACATTTAACCAGAATTATCCAGGGACAGGAGGTTGAAATACCGTATTTCAACTTCGAAAAAGGTCAACGTGAATACCGTGGGCATAAGATTAGAATTGACGATAACCAGCCAATAATAATCGAAGGTATTCACGGGTTAAATGAGGAACTGACGGTCATGATACCAAAGCGAAATAAGTACAAGATATACATTAGTGCACTAACTCAGCTTAATATCGACGATCATAACCGGATTCCCACTACCGATGGCCGTCTGATTCGCAGGATTGTACGTGATTATCAGTTCAGGGGCGCATCCATTGAAGATACGCTGAGCATGTGGCCCTCGGTGCGAAGAGGTGAGGAGCAATATATTTTTCCATACCAGGAACAGGCTGATATTATGTTTAATTCAGCACTGGTTTATGAATTGGCAGTGCTAAAACCATATATTGAACGTCTGCTTGATACGGTATCCATTGATAGCCCGTATTACATGGAGGTAAACCGTTTGCAGAAATTTATGAAGTATTTTTTGGAGTTAGATGCTACTGAGATTCCTAAGACATCAATTATCAGGGAATTTATTGGAGGAAGCTGTTTTAAAGTGTAATAGGGTTAATCGGGGGAACTGTTAAGAGCATGCGGGTCAAAAAAGGAGGAACCCGTTCATGGCAAGTATAAAACTCATAGGTAAGTTTGCTGTTTTGCTGCTTACTGTTGTTTTAGCTCTTAATAGCTGCAGTTTTCTCCCTGAAATGAATGTTGATGAACACAATGGCAGCATTGATAGCGGATATTATGAATTTGAAGAATCCCGGGAAGAAACGCCGGACGAAAACGCAGAAATGCCCGTTCCTCTTGAGGTGTATGAACCCGTAGAGGAATCAAGACTGGTTATAAGTGCGGTGGGCGATATAATGATGCATATGCCTCAAATCAGGTCGGCACAGCAATCCGATGGAAGCTATGATTTTAAGGATGTTTTTCAAGAGGTAAAGCATTATCTTGAAAAAGCGGATACTACCATTGGAAATCTTGAAACTACAATAAGTCCACCGGAAGTGGGGTTCAGCGGATATCCGAGATTCAGAGCACCGGAACAGCTTTTGGAGGCTCTGAAATATGCCGGTTTTGATGTTTTGGTTACTGCAAACAATCATAGCCTGGATGGGCTGGAGTTTGGAGTGGAATATACACTGGATAAAATGGACGAATATGGATTGCTGTATACCGGTACAGCCCGCAACGAGGAAGAAAGGCACAAGTATCTGATTATTGAAAAAAATAATATACGAATAGGCATACTGGCATACACATACGGGACTAACGGGATGGAGGCCCTTGTTCCACGGGAAAAGCTGAATTATATGGTAAATTACTATAATGATTATGAAAAGGTTATTGAAGACATTAACAGTGTCAAGGAACAAGGTGTGGATTTGATAGTCTTGTATATGCACTGGGGGCATGAATACCATCGTACGCCAAATGACGAGCAACAAAACCTGGCTGAGATGCTGGCAAAGGAAGGTGTGGATATCATCCTCGGGAGCCATCCCCATGTTATTCAGCCTATGGAACTTAAGAAGATAAATATGGATGACGGGACTGAGAAAGATGTTTTTGTGGCTTATTCTCTCGGAAATTTCGTATCCAACCAACGGGATCAGTATACTGACAGTGGAGTTATAGTTAACATAGAAATTATAAAGGACCACGACGGAAACGTCTCGATAGACGAAATAAGTTATGTGCCTACATGGGTGTACAGATGGTATCATGATGAAACGCCTCAATACAGGATTTTGCCTGTAAAGGAGTTCATGGATTCACAGGAACTTGAAAAGGAACCGGCCGAACGTATTAAAGCAGTGTGGCAAGAGACGACAGATATGCTTGGCCTTGAATCTTTTCAGGTGGAGGAGTGACAAAAAAGGACCCTTGCTAAGCGGGTCCTTTTTTTTATTGCTTTGTAAATGAGATAATACGCTGTATGTGTTTGACTGTCATCAAAATTACAATGATATATACGGGAATTAAAACTGTCTTGCCTATGACCCTTGGAATAAGAAAAGTAATATATGCTTCACCGTAGAGAAGGCTTAGCCATAGCGTGTTTAGCGGAATGGTGGTCAGTTCAGTTAATACAACCATTATTGATACTGAAGACCATCTCAGATCTCTGAAGCAGTATTTAACCAGTAAACCGGGGATCAGGCCGGTCAGCATAGCTCCCAGTGTAAATCCCGGAAAGTAGGCACCGCCCAGTGGATTTATAGTGTAACCTATAATATCGGCCAAAGCGCCACAGACAGCACCAAACACCGGTCCAAGCAAAAGACCGTTTAGCATTATGGGTATTTCGCCGAAACTAAGACGGAGAGCGTTAAAACCGGCAATGGTTATACTACCCGAAAAAAATCGGGTGAGTATTATGCTTATTGCAGTTAATAAACCTGTGTAGGCAATCTTTCTTATATTACTTATACGATTATACATAATAAAAAAGCACCTCCTTTCTCTTTTGGATGGCAAA
>LFTM01000270.1 GCA_001513505.1 Clostridiales bacterium DTU092
TACTTTTAATACCTCCATGATTTGACCCCCTATTATTTTCTATAATATTATAATATTGTATTTTATATATTCTATATACTTTAAAAAAATCCTTTTTTTTTTGAATATTTTTCTATTTTTATAAAAAGATATACCAAAATAATAATAAGGTGTGGCTTATACCACACCCTATCTTGCATACTCAATAGCTCTAGTTTCTCTTATAACATTTACTTTTATTTGCCCTGGATATTCAAGCTCATTCTCAATTCGCTTTACTATCTCCCTAGCCATTAGGAGCGCTTGATCATCGTTTACTTTATCAGGTTTTACAATAATCCTGACTTCGCGTCCTGCTTGGATTGCAAAGGATTTTTCTACTCCTGCGAAGGAATTAGCAATTTCTTCTAGCTTTTCTAACCGTTTTATATACACCTCTAAAGTTTCTCTTCTAGCTCCAGGTCTTGCAGCGGAAATAGCATCTGCAGCCTGTACTAATATAGCTTCAACAGTATTGGCCTCTACATCACCATGGTGAGCCAAAATAGCATGAACTACATCGGCACTTTCACGATATCTCCTGGCAATTTCTGCTCCAATCTGAATATGAGGTCCTTCCATTTCGTGATCCAGTGCTTTTCCGATATCATGCAGTAAACCTGCTCGTTTTGCAAGTTTCTGATCTGCACCCAATTCTACAGCCATTATACCTGCAAGATGGGCAACTTCAATAGAATGCTTTAATACGTTTTGCCCGTAACTTGTTCTGTATTTCAACTTGCCTAATAGCCGAATCAATTCAGGATGAATACCATGGACCCCAACTTCAAATACAGCTTGTTCACCTGCTTCTTTTATCTGCACTTCTATCTCTTTCTTGGCTTTTTCCACCATTTCTTCAATACGTGCCGGATGTATTCTGCCATCAAGTATCAGTTTCTCAAGAGCAATTCTAGCAACCTCTCTCCTAATGGGATCAAAACCTAACAGTATAACTGCTTCAGGCGTATCATCTATTATCAAATCGATACCTGTAGCCGTTTCTAAAGTTCTTATATTTCTACCTTCTCTGCCGATTATTCTCCCTTTCATTTCATCATTAGGCAACTCTACAACTGATACAGTAGATTCAGCTACATGATCCGCAGCAGATTTCTGAATGGCTAATGCAATTATGTTCCTTGCTTTTCTATCAGCCTCCTCTTTAAACCTGTTCTCATGCTCGCGAACCTTCATAGCAATCTCATGGGTTAATTCTTTTTCTACATTGCTCAAAAGAAGTTCACGGGCCTGATCCATGCTTAAATGGGAAATTCGTTCTAATTCGCTTAACTGCTGATTATAAAGCCCTTCAACTTCTTCCTGGAGTTTCTGGATCTCTTTTTGCTTGTTATTAAGATTTTCTTCTCTCCGTTCCAGAATTTCAGCTCTTTTATCAAGGTTCTCTTCCTTTTGTTGAAGCCTTCGTTCGATCCTCTGGATCTCATTTCTTCTTTCACGATTTTCTTTTTCAAGTTCACTTCGCAGTTTGTGAATTTCTTCTTTTGCTTCCAGCAGGGCTTCCTTTTTGGTAGCCTCTGCCTGTCGTTTAGCATCGTCAACAATTCGTCGGGCAGCTTCCTCTGCGCTGCCAATTTTCCCCTCTACAATCCGCTTTCGGTAATTATACCCGAGGACACCCGCTCCAATAGCTACTACTACCAGGGCAATTCCCGTTAGTAGTAGATCTTTCACGGATTATCGGACACCTCCTCATTCGCAATCAATAAAACACGAACCGAGCAATTGGCACTCGGTCTCAATATATACCGTTGCAAAAATAAAATATTTCCCTGGAAATCAACGGTAACCATTCAGGTAGTAATTATATAGAAATAATCACCACAGAAACAGTAGTTTGGGCAAATTATGCCTTCACTTAAATTTATTGTATAACTTTTATTAGGACATGTCAACCGGCAATATGAAAAACGATAGCGTCAAGATACTCTGGGTTTTTGAAAAAA
>LFTM01000326.1 GCA_001513505.1 Clostridiales bacterium DTU092
GGCTGCTGAGATGCAAGGGGCGGTGGAAGCTCAATCTTTACATATCCCTTTTCAAAACATACCAGAATGCTCTCCTGCCAGTCTATGGTATTTTCATAGGGAGCCATTTCAATAATGCCGGTCACACCGCTATCGCTCCGGGCAACCAACAGCACCCCTGAACTGTCGGCATGGGTAACTTTATATGGTTCCCCAAATAAAAACCGCAGGGCATTTACCTGGTGAATATAATAGTTAACAAAGCTGTCATAAGCCTGAGCTGTCTCCTTATCGAAGTACGGCGCATCCGGCTCCAGCTGGATCTCCGGATAAGGTTCATCGGATGTGATAGCATCACCGGCACCACCTACCCAGTCACCGGGCGGCATAGTTATCCTGATATATCTAAGCTTTCCGTATTCACCGGTTGCTTTCCATTCATCCACCAGATTTTTCGCATATTCCATAGCCGGATCCGAGCGTTTATGATAGCCCACCATATAGATAACACCCTTTTCATCGGCCAGCTGTGCAAGATATTCCCCGGACTCTACCGAAAGAGCAAGGGGTTTTTCGGTAAACAGCGGCTTTCCGGCCTTAAGGATATCGGGTACGATATTTATATGGTGTCTGTAAGGCTGCGCTGCAACTATAGCATCAACTTCACAGTTTTCTAATAGTTCTCTATGGTTTTTATACACCTTTTCCACACCATACCGGCGTGCCACTTTCTCGGCCAGCTGTACACGGGGCTCAGCAATGGCTACTATTTCACAGTCATCCAAAGCAGCATAATTGGACAGATGGGCTTTTTGCCCCATAAACCCTACTCCTACAAATCCAATTCGTACTTTATTCACAGTTATCCCCTTTCTATCCGGATAATTCTTAAAAATGGAAAACAAAGAACACTACCCGCCAGATTATTGAAAAACCTACACGTATCCAAGGTTTTCAAAAAGGAACAACCCTTCCTTGCCGGGAGCGATAATGTCCAGTCGTCCATCACCATTTATATCCTCAACCCAGAAATAAATTCCCACACCCGAGGCTTCTCCCGCTTCTCCGTAATCGATAACGTGTTTTACAAACTCTCCCCTGCCTATTTTAAAATAATATATACCTACCGGATCATTGTCTCCCGGATCATTTCCGCAGTGGGCTCTATAGCGCTTTCCGGTAACAAGCTCAAGTTCTCCGTCTCCGTCAATATCCACCAGCTTCATATCGTGATACTGGGCCACGGTACTGTCAATCTCATGCTTTACCCATATCCTTTTTCCGTCTTCAACGATCTTTTGTTCCCACCAGGCCAATCCATAACCATGAGCATTCCCCACAATGAGGTCATTGAGACCGTTGCCGGTAATATCGTACCCCAGTATGGGAATACTGGCTGACCCCAGGTTAAACTCCTGGTGGAATTTCCACGGTCCTTCATAAGGATTTTCAGGTTGTTCAATCCACCCACCGCTTAGTACAATATCCGTCCTCCCGTCTCCGTTTATGTCCACAAACCCCATCCCATGACCGCTGGGCGCCTCTCCTATAACATACTTAATGAACTGACCGGTTCCCTTACCCTGCTCATCCACAACCAGCTTATAAAAAGCCTGAGGTTCACCGGGTGTGTTGGGAAAAATCTCGGGAATACCGCAGCCGTCTATATCAAAGAATCGTACGGTTTCAATGCTCCCACATTTATCAATATCATGAACCTTCCATTCTCCATTATCACCGGGATTCTCCCTCCACCTCAAGGTCTGCCCCCACCAGCCTCCAGTAATAATGTCTATGTACCCATCCCCATTGACATCCATACCGTAATCCGAAAAATCATCATAGTATTCACCTTCCTGCCGGACATCACATATCTTGTGCTTTCGCTTAAAATCAGGGCCTTCATACCAGTACTCACCACATACAATATCCAATATGCCATCATTGTTTACATCAAACACACATGCAGCTTCATAAGATACATTATCAATCAACCGTTTTTTAAATTTCAGTTCCATACAACATCCCTCTCTCTTTAAAATATTGCTGTATAATTCTACAGAGATGTGTCTAATCCGTATAGTAAAGCACTTTAACCATGATGATCTTAACATTGCTTATCCTTTAGATAAATAGAATATTCAAAGAGGAGGATGGATAAAACCGATATTGTCTGTTAAAATATCCAAAGGGGGTAATTTTATGCGCGGTTTAATATCCATCGGGTTGATACCTCGTCCAATAACAAGGTTCCCCGAACACATACATAATACATGGGAAATTGTTTATTACACCTATGGTACCGGTATACTGAAAATAGGTGACCGGGAATATAATTTTAAGCCTAAAGACATTATCTGTCAGCCGCCTGGAATCCCCCATTCCGAATACTCAGACACGGGATATCAAAACATCCATTTTTCAATAGAATCATTTCACGACTTTAACAATATTCCACATCACTTTACGGACACGGTGGACAGAGACTATTATAATATTTTAATTCAATTGCACAGAGAATTTCACCTGAAGCGAAGGAACTGGATAAACATTACCGAAGCGCTACTTAATGTGTTATACCAGTATATGCTATCATGGGGCAATGAAAAGAAAAAAAATCCCGCAGTTGAGCAACTGGAGAATATCTTAATATCAAATATTTCCAACAACAATTTAAGACTGGAAAAAGAACTAAATAAAATCCCTGTATCAGCCGATCATCTTCGTAAACTGTTTAAAAAAGAAACAGGTAAAACGCCTGTGGAATATTTAACAGATATGCGGATAAATTACGCTAAGCAATTACTCAAATCAAATAAAAACAACCTTAGCATAAAGGAAATTGCCGCTATGGTTGGTTTCAATGATCCCTACTACTTTTCACGGGTGTTTAAAAAAGTTACCTCCCTGTCTCCTACACAATGGGCAGAAAATAACATATAAAAACCAGCCCTTATAAGTATAGCCTAAGGACTGGTCCGATACTATAACGCTATTTCTACCACCGGGGTTCATAAGGGTATGGACATCCGGAGCCTGCAAGCTTTGCCCTTATCTGCACAATACATCCACAGAATCTGCAGGTAGTACCATAATCTAAATATTCACATGACATGCACTTGTCCAGTCTGTTATTATATTCGTCTTCTGTAACAAGCTTCACGTTTTTTACTCTCATTGTTTCTCCAAATATCTTATCCATCTCTTCTTGTGTCAGCCTGACGGTGGCAGTACACCCTTTACACCCGATGTTTTCCATAATAGTACACCCTCTTCTTCGATATCAAATACAGTGTTTCAACATAAATATTATAAATACGTTTTTCTACTCAAGGGTCAGCACCACAACTGATTTGGGAGGAAGCTTTATATCAAGTGAATTACCAGCTATCGATGCTCCGTGGAATTCAACCGGCTCTATTTTGTCAGGTTCATCAAAGGTGTTATGGACATTCATCTGATCAGCTGTTAAAATTGTCCCGCTTACATTTGACTTATCTGCTCCTCTTAACTCGCAGCTGATATGGGCGTAGGAATTGGGATCCAGATTACACAGTGATATATGAATTCTGTTTTGATCATCCTTCGAAGAAGACACGCTTACCTGCGGGATACTGTCATCCTTGTAGCTGTATTGACTGTTTTCAATTTCCACAGGCAACAGTCGGCTGTTTTGATGGACCTTATACATATAGAAGACATGATAGGTGGGGGTTAATACCATTCTCTCCCCTTCCGTCAGGATCATAGCCTGGAGTACATTTACCGTTTGTGCCAGGTTAGCCATGTGTACCCTGTCGCAGTGGTTGTTAAATATATTGAGATTGATTCCGGCCACCAGCGCATCCCTTAACGTATTCTGCTGATACAAAAATCCCGGATTGGTGCCCGGTTCCACATCGTACCAGGTGCCCCACTCGTCTACAATAAGCCCTACTCTCTTTTCCGGATCATAATAGTCCATAATGCTGGAATGTCTGGTAATCAAATCGTCCATCACCAGCGTCTTTTTCATGGTGACAAACCATTCCCGTTCATCAAACTCGGTAGCAGATCCTTTATTACTCCAGTCTCCGGGTACTGTATAGTAATGGAGGCTCAAACCATCCATAAACCTTCCGGCTTCTCTCATCAGTACCTCAGTCCAACGGAAATCAAAATCGGAAGCCCCGCAGGCAATCTTGTATATGCGGTTATCGCTGAAGTTTCTCACATAGGTAGAATACCTGCGGTATAAATCCGCATAGTATTCAGGCCGCATGTTTCCTCCGCAGCCCCAACTCTCATTGCCCACGCCAAAATAAGGTAACTTCCAGGGTTTTTCCCTGCCGTTCGCCTTTCTTAATTCGGCTAAAGATGAAGGACCGTCAAAGGTTATGTATTCAATCCATTCCCGCATTTCCTGTATCGTACCGCTGCCAACATTCCCGCAGATATAAGGATCGGCACCCAACAACTCGCATAGATGGAAAAATTCATGGGTACCGAAGCTGTTATCCTCCACAACACCGCCCCAGTGGGTATTAATGGTCTTTGGACGGTCTTCATAAGGTCCGATACCATCCCGCCAATGGTACTCATCGGCAAAACAGCCTCCCGGCCATCTGAGCACAGGAATATCTACCTTTTTCAGAGCCTCTACTACGTCAATTCTTATTCCATCGGTGTTGGGAATAGGTGAATCCTTGCCGACCCAAAAACCCCCGTAGATGCATCTGCCCAGATGTTCAGCGAAATGGCCGTAAATGTTCTTGCTGATCTTTTCCTTTGGAAAGTCAGCATTGATAACCATCTTAATAGCCATTATATCCTCCTCCCCCCTTACAGTTATTCATACGGTAAATAAACAATATTAACCCGCTTTGTTAACCAATACTGTTTGACCTTTAATTTGTCTAAAACTATATTCCCAGACTCTCATAATCTTTTATGTAGTTCCCAAGATCATCTAAATAATCATTTAAACGGGATATCTTTTCAACATCGGGTAATGCCAAAAAACTTTGATTGATTTCAACCAGTCTCTGTAAGTATGATTGCAGCCTGCTCAGCCTGTCCTGAAAATCCTTACATGTCTTTTCAAGCCGGATTACTTCGTCCATATTCCCATTACGTCTGCCCGTCCTGGCCATATCAACCAGTTCCTGCAATCCCTTAAAAAATGTGTGCACAGATATGTTTTCAAATTCTTCAAGACCTGCAACTATTTCTCCCAGCACCTCGATCAACGGTCTCCCGTTATCCTGAAGCCCATAAATGCTTCTCTTTGTTCTGCGTCTGTTAGTATAATTTTTCTGAAATGAGTCAGATTCTGAAAGTTTCACAAGCGCCCCTTCGGTACCGTCTACTATTGTTCTTGTATAAGGATTAAAATATTTAATTCCTTTTTGAGACATCTCGTCCATCAGGCTTTTTACATAATCCGGCCTGCCTGATATTACATTCCTGTATTTATTCTGAAGCCGGAGCATCTTTTTAGGATCCCGGCCCGCCAAACGGTTGGCGCAAGCCCGTACCGATTCGCCCTGTGCCTGGGCCATTAAAATGGTCATGATTAAATCTCTGACCTCTTCTTCTGTAAAGGACTTCCCTGCGACACTTCTAAAATCCTTACTGTTACCTTTAGCACCTCTGGCCCCTTTCCTTTCACTAAGACGCGCATGAACGTACCGATAATAATAGTTCCGGATTGTGTTAACCTTAAGTCCGCTTTTCCTGGCTACAGCTTCAAAAGCATGGATCATGGGAACGTTCTCCTTCTTGGCTCGGAGCACTTCTTCTTCCATTGAGGACATAAGTTCGGCATCAATTCCAGGGATGCTGTTTTCCAAAGTGTTTTCTCTTTCAACCATCTCATTCCGTGCCATTGCTACTCCTCCAATCTGTGTAGAATAAATTATACTTGTAACCATATTATTCTCCAAAATTATCCTGTTTATACGATTAATAATTATTGGACCATGATGTTTGGCATATTATTCATCATGTATTATGATAATTAATACGATATCCGTGTTAAAATCCGTTCCCACGTCCCTAACAGTACCTACCATTTTCAATTCTTCATACAACACTTTTTTCTGTTCCTCTTCCGTAAACTGCAGTGTTATGTCGTCTTCAGATACGTCAAGGACATTTATACCGTGCTGTAATGCTTTAGTCATTAAAGTTTGAGGAGTTACACATACATCCTGGACCATCAGCTCCACCATATCCGTTCTTATATAGTCCATAGTTCCAGTTTCTTCTTCAACGTATTCTTCTGCAGGAAAACCCGTAGCCACTTCCTGTTGTATTTCACCTTCATCTCCAACACCATCATCAGCCCGATCAAGTCCATCAGGAGTATCGCTTCGGGGAAACCCCTTCTCATAATCGGTTAATTTTTCGCCCATCCTGTTATTACCAAGCGTATCTTGACCGGCACCCTCCATCGCCACCGTTTCTGCAGAGTCACTCATAGCACTGCTGTCA
>LFTM01000188.1 GCA_001513505.1 Clostridiales bacterium DTU092
CAGCGGATACTGTGCCATTTCTTTACCGCCGTAGGTGAATATATTGGCGACTTCAAGCCCCTGTATGGTCCAGAAGCACAGGGTGGCCTGCAGGACGAATATTCCGGTAAAGATGAAAATTCCGCTAATTATCATAAGTATAAACGTTATTATCTAAATCAGGGTCCAATTAACCGAAAGGTTAATTACAGCCCAAGCCAGCACCATTATACTCTGTAAAAGCCTTCCTATTCTGGTAAACTCAAATTGGGATCCCAGGACTTGAATGAATGTACTTCTGGGTCGCAGCAGGATTCTGTCAAAATCTCCGTGAACCACCATGTTTGAGAAAATGTCAAATCCTCGTACAAAGCACTCCGCTATTGAAAAGGCCATGTTGATTACTCCGAAACAAAGGGCAACCTCAAAAAATGTCCAGCCTTTAATATTACCAAAACGTTCAAATAAAAAGTAAACACCGGCAAATACAGAAAACGGCACAAAAAACTGTCCCAGCGAAAGAAGCCAGAAAGAAGCCCGGTATTGCATCTGGGCTTTCAGCAGTATTGACATATATTTGAAATACAGTTTCATTATCGATTTATCCTCCTCGGAGAATTTGCACTTATTAGATTCATTCGCCGGCATCTTGCAGGCTGTTTGTTCATCAATTAATTATCCGCCCTGTACCACTATTCTTTTTTGTACTTTATTCATGGCGATATGCCCTATCAGCACAAGCACTCCAAGCCATACAAGTTGTGTAATTATGCCTTCCAACGCGTGAGCAGGCGGTATGTGTCCGGTGTAGACTCTGAAAGGCATGTCTGCTGCCAGCCTGAAAGGAAGAAAATATGCAATTTTTTGCAGCCATGCAGGCATAAGGGGTATGGGTATGATCATACCCGAAAAAAAGTCTCCTATGGCTGTGGCCATTACCATGCTGCCAACAGGCATCATGGTAATAAACATCGATATATACATCAGCATTGATATGGAAACAAGCACCATAAGCCCCAGAAACAAAGAGGCAATGAATAGTAAAAATGTGGTAACACTATCCGGTAATACTATTTTATAGGGTTCGGGGAGCAAAAATGCAACTATTAGTATGGGAAAGCACCGGAGCAGGGCGCCTGATAACCTCTGTGCCGTAAGTTTTGCAAACCAGAATCCGTATAAGCTGCAGGGTCTGCAGAATTCATAAGCAATGTTCCCGCTGGTTATAAGATTGATGATTTCGTTATCCCGGATCCATAGTGCAATAAAAACCAGGAATGCCTGCTGAAGCCATACATATGAAATAACCTGTTTGAGCGACATTGGTGGAATGATGGCAGCGTTGGTATAAAAAGCTTCATAAATCATAATATGCATAATGCCCCAGAAAAACTGTGTGGCAACTCCGGCAAAGGCGGCTGCTCTGTACTGCAGGCCGTTTATAAGACGTAGTTTAAAAACCGAAATATAGGCTTTCATACCGCATACTCCTTATAAAGTTTAAGAATTATTTCATCTATCGGCTGTGATTCTATTGACACATCGACAATATCTATAATGTCAGACAACCTGGATATGACATCTGCCAGCATGCTTCCATTGCCATCTACCCTCAGGGTTAATTTCTGCTGTGAACAGGAAACAACACTTATCCCCGGTATACTGATT
>LFTM01000101.1 GCA_001513505.1 Clostridiales bacterium DTU092
TCCATGTTGATTTTCATATAAAAAACACCGAAATCATAGCTATTTTATAAAAAAGAAAAAATAAAAAGAAAGGAGTGAGAAGTGTGAAAAGAAAGGGGGTAAAAGGTTGTAGAGGTAAACAACGAGGAATATCATTAAGAAACAATTTCCTGATAGGTAACTACATATATGTAACCGGGCATGCAATAAAGCGTTATCAGGAAAGATTTAAAAGAGTAAACCAGTATAATGCCCAGAAAGCAATAGTAGAAGGTGTAAAACGTAGCCGATTAATAGCATTGACAAAATATGGCGGGAGAGAGATCAGAGAAAACAGAGGAGTTCTTTATGTATGTGAACTGAACGGCAACTGCTTATATGTTATAACCGTTCTGATCAGTGAAGTGGATCTTAGATTTGCCAGTTAGCAAGGTGTTTTTATATTATATTAAGGAATCATAATGAAATTATTTAAATCATTGCCGGAATAAGACATATTTATTAGAGCTGGCTAACCTGTGGTGAAACTACATAGTTTATAAATCAATATTTAAAGAAGAAGCAAGCCGATAGAGAGCATGACTGCGCGGCTTGCTTTTTTTATTTATTCTATATATAAAATGATGGAAACTAAAGATACCTTTGTGAACATCTACTGAAATTGACAAGTATACAGCTAAACAGACAATATAAACGCGTTATTGGCTCTATAAATTTACATAATTTACAACAAAGTTATTATATATTATTAAGCAAGGGGGGATAATGAACAAATGAGGAAGAAGTTTTTTGGAACAAGGATATTAGGCTATAACAAACGTCAGGTTGAACAATATCTGGTTGATATGCGAAAAGATTATGAAGAGGAATTGTCTAAAAAAAAGAAACGTATGTTAGAGCTGGTTGAGGAAAACAGAAAAATGAAGTCGCAAATAGAGGAGATGCAGGCAAAATTAACTGAATTTGCCGATAGGGAAGCATATATTTCAAAGGCTCTGGTCAGGGCAGAGCAGAAAGCCCAGGCTATAATTGAAGAAGGGCGCCAAAAGGCTTCGCAGGAGATGGTCAGGATAGAATTAGAAAAAAATAAATGGATGGAACGATGTAAAGAAGTTCGCCGTCAACTGTTGGATTTTGAACGAACGGTGTGTACACTGATGGAAAATTTTTATTCAGAAATAAATTATCTCACCTCTAAGGAAATAAGCGAAAATATGTTTGTTGATGATGTAACCGACGATAAAGATACATTTTGCGCTGAAAAGGAAGAACAGGAGGAATCTGCAGTAGCTAAAATATCATAAAAAAAGCGATTGCCTAAAAGCAATCGCTTTTTCATTAGTATTAATACATTGGAGGATTTCCACCGCCAGCAGGAACTGCAGGTTCCGGCTCGGGGATATCCGCTACAAGGCTCTCGGTGGTTAGTATCATTGATGCAATGCTGGCTGCATTCTGGAGCGCGGAGCGAGTAACCTTGGTCGGATCGATAATTCCCTTGGCTACCATGTCGCCATATTCACCTCTAAGAGCGTCAAAGCCAAAGTACTTATCGCTGCTGGACTTAACCTTTTCAGCTACAACTGAACCTTCCAGACCAGCGTTTATAGCAATCTGACGAAGAGGTTCTTCCAGAGCCCGTTTGACAATGTTGATGCCGGTTAGCTCGTCACCTTCTGCCTGAAGTTTTTCTACATCTTCAATAGCTTTGATCAGAGCAACTCCACCACCGGGAACGATTCCTTCTTCTACAGCAGCTCTGGTAGCGTTGAGGGCGTCTTCAATTCTTAGTTTCTTCTCTTTCAATTCGGTTTCGGTAGCAGCACCAACTTTAACTACAGCTACTCCACCGGCCAGCTTAGCCAGACGTTCCTGTAGTTTTTCTCTATCATAGTCGGAGGTGGTCTCTTCAATTTGGGCCTTTATTGAAGTAATACGGTTTTTAATTTCTTCCGGGTCACCTGCTCCACCAACGATAGTAGTATATTCATTATCAACTGTAACTCTGCTTGCTCTGCCCAGCATATCAATGGTAGCTTCTTTGAGATCAAGGCCTACTTCTTCAGAAATTACGGTACCGTTTGTTAATATAGCGATATCCTGGAGCATTGCCTTTCTCCTGTCGCCAAATCCAGGAGCTTTAACTGCTACACTGGTAAAGGTGCCTCTTAATTTATTGACAACTAATGTTGCAAGGGCTTCTCCTTCAATATCCTCTGCTATAATCAACAGTCTTTTACCCTGCTGAACAATTTGCTCTAAGATGGGCAGAAGGTCCTGAACATTGGTGATCTTCTTATCAGTAATCAGGATGTAGGGGTCTTCCAGCTCTGCAACCATTTTTTCTGTGTCTGTTACCATGTATGGGGAAATGTAGCCCCTATCAAACTGCATACCTTCTACAATGTCGAGTTCGGTTTCGAGAGATTTTGATTCCTCAACGGTTATTACACCGTCATTACCTACTTTCTCCATAGCATCTGAAATCAGTCTGCCGACTTCTTCATCGTCGGCTGATATCGATGCTACCTGGGCTATAGCTTCTTTGTTCTCAATGGGTTTACTGAGGTTTCTGAGAGCTTCTACTGCTGCATCAACAGCCCTTTCAATACCTTTCTTTAACAACATAGGATTAGCACCAGCTGCAACGTTCTTCAGACCTTCACGAATGATAGCCTGTGCCAGTACGGTTGCGGTTGTGGTACCGTCTCCAGCTACATCATTGGTTTTAGTAGCTACTTCTTTTACCAGCTGAGCACCCATATTTTCATACGGATCTTCCAGTTCGATTTCCTTGGCAATAGTTACACCATCATTAACAATTTGAGGAGAACCGAATTTTTTATCCAATACTACGTTTCGTCCTCTGGGCCCTAAGGTTATCTTGACCGTGTCGGCCAGCTTGTTTATACCTCTTTCCAGGGCTCTTCTAGCGTCTTCGCTGTATGTGAGTTGCTTTGCCATATGTATTACCTCCTTCTTGATTATTATTCAACAACTGCGAGAATGTCACTTTGCCTGACGATAATATACTCAACGTCATCCAATTTAACTTCGGTACCGGCATATTTTGAATAGATGACCTTATCTCCAACTTTAACTTCCATTTTGACTTCTTTTCCATCTACCATGCCGCCGGGACCTACAGCAAGAACTTCTGCCATTTGCGGTTTTTCCTTAGCAGAACCGGGCAGTACGATACCGCTTTTAGTAGTTTCTTCGCTTTCAAGAACTTTAATTACTACTCGATCGCCTAATGGTCTAATGTTCATAGTACACCCTCCTCTTGTATGTAGTGTGGAAAGATTGTATTACATACTATTAGCACTCGATGGAAGTGAGTGCTAATTTCATTTTATAGTTTATAGAAAAGTAAAACGAATAGCAAACACCGATATAAGCGGATATATGTGAATAATAATGATATTTCTTTATCATAAAAAAATATCGTTAGTTTACTCGCAAAATCGCAAAGATAATATAAATTTCATTAAAACAGACAGTTCAGGATTCCCGTAGTTTGTCTTTTACAGTCAGATTTATAAAAAATAATTATAAACCTGGATTTTTGCCTCTGATACCGGTGTATTACAGCTAATTATGCAGTACATTGCTACATTAATGAAACAAAAACTGCAGGACTAATAAGGAATGTTGCATTGAATACCAGTTTTATGTAGAATATATTTATTATAAATGAAAGGGGATTTGTGTGGATAAATGGGATAAAAGGTTCATGGAGCTGGCCGAGGTGATTGCAAACTGGTCCAGCTGTTACCAGCCAAACAGAAAGATTGGAGCTATTATTGTGAAGAATAAGCGTGTATTGACCACCGGATATAATGGTGCTCCGGCTGGATATCCAAGCTGTAAGGATAGAGGAGAGTGCTTGAGGAAGAAGCATAACATTCCATCCGGAACCCATCATGAATACTGCTATGCCGTTCATGCCGAACAGAACGCGATTGCACAGGCCGCCAAGCTGGGGGTATGTATTGATGGTGCTACTATATACTGTACCCACCAGCCCTGTGTTATATGTTCAAAGCTAATCATCAACAGCGGTATTATTAGGGTGGTTTATAAGAACCCGTATCCCGATGAACTGGCAGTGCATGTGCTGAAGTCTGTTGGCGTCAGCCTGGAGCAATATAAGGTATGATCAATCCATGTATTTTCCGGTAAGCTTTTGAAGCGTCCGCGGGAGAGAATCTTTAGCACTGCCGAGGGGTTTATCCTTTTTGCGGTAGTCAAACTTATTGATAAATAAAGACAGTTCATGATCCAGGTTGTGAAAAAATTTGATCTGCAATGGTATTACGTCTGCCAGCCAGAGAGCCTGTTTCTTAGAGGACATGGTTTCTCTGGCTATTTTTATTGTCAATGCCAGGTGATTCAAACAGAAGCCTCTGGAAGAATTAAAAGTCTTTTTAAATTCAGAATCAGTATCCCACAGATAAAGTGTTGTATATGCGTACCGGTTCATTGTATTTGAAATGCGGTCACATATAAGGCACTGACCGTGTTGTGTTATAATCCATTCTTCAAATTCAGAAAGAGCTTCACTAAAATCTTTATTTCTCCCAAATATATTATCTATTATTGAAGAACTTTTTTGTTCTGCAGCGTCCAAAACCGCTTTACTCTGCCTTTCAAACTTTCCAATCAGCTCCTTAAGATGTGTGTGGGTCATAAGGGCCAATCCCAATCTGTTCTGAGCATCATACAAAAGTTTGAAATGATGAGGGCAAAAACCCGATCTGTTTACCTGAATTCTTGTGTCGGATTCCATAACCGAGGCACCCAGGAATGATTCAACATAATTCTTTTCGAGATTATGCTCCAGAATGCATAAAGGGCATTCGCTTTCCTGATGGTATGCATCCCAAACGGGTATTGTATCAATATGATATTTCATAGCACCCTCCTGTTTAAGCTATATGGCTGATTCCATAAATCTTTATTAACTATCATTTTATCATAAAACAATTGGACCTGGNNACCTGCCATAGATATAAATATAAGTATATATGAGAGGCTGAATGAAAGAGAAAAAGGAGGGAAGGTATGCGCTATTCTCGACTTAGAAGAGCAAAAACAAGACGGAGGTATAGCTCCATTATCCTATTAGGTTTGGTGTTGTTTCTGGGTTTTTATGTAGCCTCTGCAGGTGCAGCCGGAAATTTCATAAGCCGGATTATTGCCCCGCTCATTGCTTCCTTCAGTAATGAGGCGGAACCGAATGATAAAGGTGATATTTCTCCCCCTCCTGCCACCGATCTTACCTTACCCGATAACAGAAAAAATGACAACAGTGAAAGAGTAACAGATCAGATTGATATTTCTCCAATTAGTTTGTATGCTATTCAGCTGGCGGCTTTTAATGATGAAAAAAATGCTCAAGCAGCTGCCGGTGAGCTTCAAAGCAAAGGTGGGGCGGGTTATATATATAATGACAGATATCTGCGTCTTCTGGCCATGGGTTTTCTTTCTGAAGATGATGCCCAAAAGGTCAGGCAGCAGTTAAAGGATGAAGGAATTGAAAGCCAAATATATTCAATTACCTGTCCCGGAGCAAACATGGAGATCACTGCATCTGCTGACAAAGTTGACAGTATAAAGTCTGCATTCTCGCTATGGACGGATAAGGTTAAGTCTTTGGAAGGGATAATAAGGGATTTGGATACTTCCAGCATAACTATAGATGATGCCCGAAATGGAATAGGAGAGATAATATCTGGTTTCACCCCTGTGCTTGAAGAATTAAAAACCTATTCAGCTACTGAAGAGAGTAACCATATATTGACCGGTCTTCAGGAACTGTATCAGTATAGTATAGAGAGTCTGAATGCCGTAATGGATGAAAGTATAACAAACAGGGTAGCTATTTCGTCAAAAATAAAGTATACTTATATTGATATGATTCATCAATATAAACAATATATGGAACGGATAACCAAGGAATAGGGAGGAGCTAATGCTTTGAAGGTGGAGGAGATACGGGAAATATTAAATGCAGAGGTGCTGGCGGGTGAAGATATGATGGATTTGGAGGTTTTTTCAGTCTGCGCCTCTGATCTGATGAGTGATATAATGAGTTATGTAAAAAAACAGACGATATTACTTACAGGTTTGACAAATGCCCATGCCATTAGAACCGCTGATATGCTGGATGTCAACGCCATTGTATTTGTGGGGAATAAGATACCCATGCCGGAAATTATTGATATGGCGAAGGAGAGGAATATTATTATTCTGTCAACCAAATATACAATGTACGAGGCATGTGGAAAATTATACAGCTTAGGATTGCCGGGTTGTGTGAGGAATTCATGATGACGGATAAAAATCAGGTAATGGAGCAAGTGTATACCGTTGAGGCAGGGAATTTTATTTCAGCCGGGGAAGCCTCGGGGCATATAAAAAAACTGTTAAAACAATTGGGGGTTGATTCCAATATAGTGC
>LFTM01000271.1 GCA_001513505.1 Clostridiales bacterium DTU092
ACGCACTCAACATGCAATGTATGAGGAAATAAATCCACCGGCTGTACCTCAATTACATGATACCCATTTTCAGCTAAATGATTAAGATCCCTTGCAAGAGTAGCCGGATTACACGAGACATAGACTATCCTATTTGGTGCCATACGTATTAAAGCTTCCAGTACCTCGGTCTGGCACCCCTTCCTCGGTGGATCCAGCACCACCACATCGGCATGTAAACCTGAATCCACCATCTTGGGAATAACCTCTTCAGCTTTTCCAGTTATAAATTCTACATTGGAAATGTTGTTTATTCTTGCATTGTCCCACGCATCTTCAACTGCCTGAGGAACCTCTTCTATACCATACACTTTATAAGAACTGGGTGCCAGAAAGAGCGAAATAGTTCCTATCCCGCTGTAAAGATCTACAACCGTTTCCGTACCTGATAAAGCAGCGTATTCCAGTACTTTGCCGTACAATATCTCTGTCTGGGCAGGGTTTACCTGAAAAAAGGAAAGCGGTGATATCTTAAAGTTTAACCCTGACAAATTATCGACTATATGATCCCTGCCCCACAGGGTTAGATTTTCATTTCCCAATATTACATTGGTTTTTTTGGAATTGATATTCTGCACAATGCTGGTTATGTAAGGTATATTGTTTCTCAAAAGATCTACTAATCTATCGCAGTGGGGCAAATATCTTCCGTTTGTCACTATAACCACCATAAGCTGCCCGGTTTTAAAACCCATTTTGGTTACAACATGGCGTATGATCCCCCGATGGGTACGTTCATCATATACAGAAACATTATATTTTTGTATGAATTCTCTTATAATCTCAACAACCCTATCGCTGATTTCATGTTGAATTAAGCATTTATCTATATCAACAATATTATGGCTTCTGGGTGCAAAAAAACCAATGGACAATGAACCATTTTCCATTCGTATAGGAAACTGGGCTTTGTTGCGGTATCTCCAGGGATAGTCCATCCCTATAGTGTTATGCACCACAGCACTTTTAATTTTACCTATACGTTCTAAAGCGTCGCGTACCCTGCGGGTTTTAAACTCCAGCTGACGATGATACGAGATATGTTGTAAAGAACAGCCGCCACACCTCTCAGAATAAGGACAAGATGGAAGCACCCTGTGGGGGGAGGCAGAAATAATATCTATTAATTCACCGAATCCATGGTTCTTTCCCACTTTTACCGCTCTAATCCTTACCTTCTCACCCGGCAGAGCCCCTTCTACAAACATTGTAAAGCCATTAATCCTACCTATGCCTTCACCATTAATACCTATATCATCTATATTCATTATATATTCTTGTTTTTCTTCAACCGGTATTCCCTGTTTCATCGTTTTCACCTTGTTTTCTGCTATTCCAATTTTAATACAAGTATTTCTATAATGCTGTATCTTTTTGTTCTATATTCAGTACCTAACTATTTTAGCACTTCTTAAGTTTTTTGCAATAAAATCAGAATAATCATCAACGGTTATTCCGGACCTCTGCCTTACTTTCCATAAAAAGTGCCTCCCTTTCCATGCGAGAAAAACCCGCTTCACCCATCTTGCAATCACCATAACCGTTTACCAAGAAAAATATCCGGTTTACCTATTCCGTTTGCATCAGGCATAACCCCGATAATCTTATAACCGAGCTTTAAATAAAAACCGGATTGATGTGTACCGGGAGAAAAGCTGACAATTTTTCCTGGCAAATCATTATATAGATCAACATTTGCAAATGATGTTTCACCGCTACCTCTTTCATCATCGGCACCCACAAATATTGTTAAGCCGCCTTGTTTTCTTGCTTCATCCTCTAAAGCTTTGACAATTGCTCTGCCAACACCTTGCCTCCGCTTATCACTGCGAACAGCCAGAGGATGTATTTCGAAGACATTTCCATTATATCCCGGTAGTATACCACCCCAGCCAACCACAATATCATCTTCGATAGCAGCCAGCAGGGTATTTTCCGGAGTTAAAAGCTTGTGTATCTCATCTAAAGCGTGCTGAAATGTTGGCCAACCAATTGGAATGCTTTCTGTCAATATTTGTGCTGCCTGCATTAATTGTGATCTGTTAAGCTGAGTCATGCTAATAATTTTCATGTAACATCCTCCAATTTGAACGTTAACATCGATATTATAAACACAACGTGTCCCGAATGAACAGTATACTGAAAATATTATATAGCAGATGCTCCGCCATCTATCGAAATAACAGCGCCATGAATGTAAGATGACTCTTCAGCAATATTTGTTCCTTTCCTGGCTAACTGTAATGCAACTTCTCTCCCAAATCCACTGCCTCCACCTGTAATAATCGAAGTCTTCTTTTGCATACAAATCACTCCTTTATTAAATTTTTAAGATAAAGATAGTATCTATGTAAAAACCATTTTTTATAACCCGGATAATACGCTTACTATTCTGATATCGTTACATTCTTCACAGCTCAGCCAGAACGATGGTTTTCCTCCCTATATGGCAATTTTGCTGCAGAATGATATAATACACATCCCCCGCAAAAGGGAATCATTTAATTTCGAGAGATGCGCATTATTTTATGTAATATATAGTTTGCGTACTATACTAAACACTGAAAAGAGTCTTTATGTTCAATATCAGTATTTATACTCCTCTCCCGAGACATCAAAAATGCTGCATTTTTCCTAAATATATTTTTAAAATTTCCACACACCGGACAGCGATAATAGAATACCAATTCGACTCGTCAGGGTTCTCTAATGTTTCTTTATTGAAGTGAAAATGAATACAATGCATTAGGTATTAAACTGTGGATTTTTGGAGCAATAGTCAATTATCTAAGTATTATTATATAATATAATGGTGAATTTTGCCATATACTATTTTATATATGATATGAAATAAAAATGCCGCCAGGCAAGAAGAACTGTCTTCTCAACCGACGGCAATATTGCATGTAGATTTTACTTTTAAATTTTCTCTACCGGTATCCAGATTTCACAATAGTAATCATCAGGGTTCTCTTCAGGTGGGGTATACATCTCTACATTATAGTTTCCTGCAAGTTTATATTCCTTACAGCTTGGGAGCCATTCACTCCAGATTTTTGCGTTAACATCCTGCAATGATTTTGGCAATGCACCTCTGCACGAAAATACTGCCCATGTTCCGGCGGGAATTACTCTGGTTTCATAGCCGTCGGGAATCTCATTCCATGGTAAATAGTTGTCTGCAATCATATATTCGAACTTTTTCCCATCACTATCCATGCAGATTCCGTACATACCACAAACAATTTTACTATCTTCGCTCTGCAAATGTTCTTCCCAAAATTTTGGTATTTCATCAGCAGAAGTATAAATATCAAAACTTCTTACTCTGCCCATGACGGTAAACTGCGCCTTTTCAACAATCCTATACTCCAGCATTGTACCACCCTCCAATATTAATTTAATTTTGAGCCGCGCAAATGATTTCAGATTTGCACCTTTTAATTTAGCTGCCGAAGGAGAAATACCATGAAATTTGGTGAACGCACGGGCAAAACTGTCAGGAGAATCATAACCATATTTAATAGCAATATCAATTACCTTTGCATCTGCTTTGGAAAGTTCTTGTGCTGCCATGCTAAGCCTGCGATTTCTAATATATTCTCCTACGGTAAAACCACACAGTGTATTAAAAATTCTCTGGAAATGAAACGCTGAAACATATGCTTTTTCTGCAATTTCTTCAATTTTTAGTTCACCCGTGAGATTATCCTCGATATACTCAATTGCGTTTTGAATCCCCTCTATCCACTTCATTGTAGTATATTCCCCTCTCCAGCTGTGATCTAATTATAAAACTTATATAAGAGCTATTCCCGACTTTTTGTGCCTTTCACTGTAGGTTTTGTTATCACAATTGCCTCTTAAGTAAAGAAAAAATCTTTTACTTTTTTTGCTATGTTAATTTATAAACTGTTATAACTATATTATAATGTTATACAGATCGTTTAGCATATGGATCGCTGTAAATTGTGAAGGGTTATCTATTCTTGTGGAAAATACAACCATTGTAATAATCTTACTATAATTGTTTCCGCTTGACCAGCAGCTTGTATGAAAGGAAGTAATATATGTTCAACGAATTAAGAAAATACTTAAAAAAGCCAGAACTCTATGCTCCAAGTACAGGTAAATTCTGGGATGATGAGCATATATCGAAAGGAATGCTTGAAGCACACCTCGATCCTGACAGAAACGCAGCAACCCGAAGCCATGATTTTGTTGATAAATCAGTAGACTGGATTGCATCCATTGCTCCTCCCACAATGTTTCAACAATTATTGGATTTAGGTTGTGGACCGGGAATATATGCGGAACGATTTCATAAGGCAGGCTATAAAGTAACAGGTATCGATTTTTCAAAGCGTTCCGTCGAATACGCGAAAAAACAAACGTTGTTTAATAAAAGTAACATCCAATACTATTACAAGGACTACCTGACAATAGCCTATACAGAACAGTTNNCCTTTGATATATTGTGATTATGCAGTGTTAGCAATCTCAGACAGACAAAAGCTGTTGAATAAAGTATACCAGGCACTGAAGCCGAACGGTAAGTTTATTTTTGATGTTTTTACACCCCGTATGAGAAAACCTGAAAGTCGTTCATGGTATTACAGTGAAAAGAGCGGATTTTGGAGCGATAAACCCCATATATGCTTAGAATCCGTATATCAATATGATGACGAAGATAAAACAGAATTAACGCAGACTATTGTAATAACCGAAGACACCATATATTGTTACAATATATGGAATCACTTTTTTACCAGGGAATCGCTTGTTTCTGAAATAGAGCCC
>LFTM01000235.1 GCA_001513505.1 Clostridiales bacterium DTU092
ATATAATTAGAATTAAGCATAAGCAAAACCTCCTGTAAATATTCATGGTGTGGTTTATTTACTCGGTAGGTTTTCGCTTATGCTTTTTATTTTTCCTGCTTTCTTACCCCAACATTTATTATAGAACCTGTTTTTCTGTTGTTCGTTTGATGCGCTTTTTTATTGTCAGTCATATGTGCTTTATTATTTGCTTATCACATATGCCATACCGAAAAAATGACAATTTTGTCTTTTAAGTACACATTAATCTAAACAATCTATATTTCCCTTTGGTTATAGTAAAATTTGGTTAGTGAATGAATCCAATGCATTATCGAAATAATAAGCCTGTATAAAGACTGTACGGTAAAATTAGACAACAGCATTGTACATGCTTTTTAAATATACGATGTCTGTAGGAGGAGAAAATGGTGTTAAGACGAAGTATAGTCTGTTTTCTATTAGTGATTGGCATATGCATTGGGTTTAGCAGTGAGTGTACTGTTATGGCTATAAATAATAACCCTCAGCAAGATCATAATAATGAACGGACTGTGCCTGCACCGGCTACCGCTGCAAGAGCTGCTGTTGTAATGGATGTGGCCAGCCGACGGGTATTATATGAAAAAAACCCACATATAAAACTGCCAATGGCCAGCACCACAAAAATTATGACTGCTATTCTGGCCATTGAAATGGGTGATCTGGATGAAATTGTGACAGCATCCTCCAGAGCCGTAGGGGTGGAAGGTTCATCTATTTATCTGGGAAAAGGGGAAAAGCTTACACTGGAAGACCTGCTATACGGGCTTATGCTTAGATCCGGTAATGATGCAGCTGTGGCCATCGCTGAACATATTGGTGGAACGGTGGAAAACTTTGTCAGACTTATGAACAGGAAGGCTTATCAGATAGGAGCGAGAAATACTAGTTTTGTTAATCCCCATGGATTACACGATGATAATCACTATACCACCGCTTATGACCTGGCCCTGATCTCGGCCTATGCTATGGAAAACCCCATATTTCGTACCATAGTATCGACTAAATATAAAAAAATTCCATGGGAAGGGCGAAGCTACAACAGGGTGCTTAAAAACAAGAATGCTTTGCTGTGGGATTTTGAAGGAGCTAACGGCATAAAAACCGGATATACCAAAATATCCAGAAGGTGCCTGGCTTCAGCAGCTGAACGTTCTGGCATGCAGCTGGTCTGTATCGTTTTGGATTGTCAGCCCTGGTTTGAGGACAGCATGA
>LFTM01000207.1 GCA_001513505.1 Clostridiales bacterium DTU092
CTTCCGGCGGTTCATCATCATCGGGCGGTGGAAGCAGCAGCAACAATAAACTGCCAATTACTACTACGCTAAAGAAGGGTAGCCGTGGTGATCAGGTTAAGGTATTGCAGAAGCGGTTAAACGAGCTTGGCTTTAACTGCGGGGCGGTAGACGGCATATTCGGCAGTAATACCCACAATGCGGTGGTTAAATTCCAAAAGGCAAAAGGACTTACTGCCAATGGAATTGTAGACTCCAAAACCGTCGAAAAATTGTTTGCCAGTGGTTCTTCTGAAACTCCAAAACCTGAACCAAAACCTGAACCAAATCCCGATACAGGATTTAAACAGTTCCACGGTAAACCGGGTTCGCTAGCTGGTAAGACCATATTTGTCGATGCCGGACACGGAGGCGTGGACAGCGGGGCTACAAAGAATGGTGTTATGGAGAAGACACTGGTTTTAGATATGGCGAAGAGGTTGAAGCGTATTCTCGAAGAAGCTGGAGCAAAGGTGATCCTTACACGGCCTGATGATAAGTTCTATTCCCTGCATTACAGATCAGCTTTTGTGAACAAATACATATTAGATAACGAGCTGTCTGTAGTCAGCAAGGAAAAGGATACTCTTGAAAAAGACAAGAAAGCCAAGCAGGCTGAGGCGAATCAGAAGGAAAATGAAATAAAGAAAATAGCAAACGATATTGACGAGTATGAAAACGAGCTGCATGCCAAAGAGGATTACCTTGCACAGCTAGAAATCAAGAGAGACAAGTTGGAAGAAAAACTACCAATAGGCGAAGTTTTAAGCGGAAAATTACACGAGCTGGCTGATCTTATATCCAAGCAGGAAGAAAACCAGGAGAAGATCAGTGAGCTTAAAGCAAAAATTGCTGATTTAAATGGTCAGCTTGAAGACTTCGC
>LFTM01000303.1 GCA_001513505.1 Clostridiales bacterium DTU092
GGCTTCCGGTACTGAAATATTGGCAAGCTGGTTTAATGGAGTCGGAACACCATAATACTCAACCGTTATACGGTCAAGAATTTGCGGATTAGCTCTTCCGGCGCGCAACCTGGCAAGATCACTCTTTAGTACCTGTATGGATTTATCCATTTTTGATTTGATCTGCATATGCAGTTCATTAATCATTTAGCATACCTCCCCAATTATGGTTCCTACTTTTTTGCCCAAAATTGCAGTTTTGATATTTTGATGATTCTCCAATCCAAATACAATTATGGGAATTTTATTATCCATGCATAGTGATATTGCTGTGGTATCCATAACACCCAGGCCGCGGTTTAATACATCTAAATAGTTAATTTTTTCAATCTTCTTAGCGGCAGGGTTTTTCTTGGGATCGTCATCATAAACCCCGTCAATATTTTTTGCCAGAAGAATAACTTCTGCTTCTATTTCTGCGGCTCGAAGTGCTGCAGTGGTATCGGTGGAGAAATACGGGTTGCCCGTTCCACAGGCAAAAATGACCACCCGTCCTTTCTCAAGATGCCTTATAGCCCTTCGACGTATGTAAGGCTCGGCTATTTGCCGCATTTCTATAGCAGTTTGTACCCTTGTTTGCATATTTTTATTTTCGAGGGCATCCTGAAGGGCCAGGGCATTTATTACTGTTGCCAGCATTCCCATATGATCAGCGGTGGTTCTGTCCATTCCTACTCCGCTTCGCCCCCGCCATATGTTTCCACCACCTACTACTATTGCTACTTCTACACCCATTGATTGTATTTCTATTACTTGATCTGCAATTAGATCTAAAACATCCCTGTCAATACCATACCCCCTTTTACCGGCCAATGCTTCCCCGCTTAGTTTTAGTAAGACTCTTTTGTATACAGGTTTCTCCATCAAAAGGTACCTCCATCCTAGTGTATATTTCTATATGGAAGTCGTATATCCTTTTTTTAGTATTGCCTTTTGTAGCAAAAAAACTGCTTTTCTTCCAAAAAAAGAGAACACATTTTGTGTTCCCTTATGTTGTTTATCCGCTAATCTGTTTTTGTACTTCGTCTGCTAAGTTATCATCACGCTTTTGCAGGCCTTCGCCCATCTCATAACGTGTGAAACGCCTTATATTAATATTTTCACCAAACTTTGCAATTGTTTCCATAACCACGTCCTGAACAGTTTTATCCGGATCGCGGACATAAGGCTGTTCCAATAGACAAACTTCTTTATAGAACTTGTTAATCCTTCCGTCTACGATTTTGTCAACGATTTTCTCAGGTTTTCCTTCATTAAGGGTTTGTATCCTTAATATTTCACGCTCTTTTTCCACTACCTCCTGGGGAACGTCGTCTCTTGACAAGTATTGCGGATTGGCTGCTGCTATATGCATAGCAATATCCCTTACAAACGATTTAAAATCATCGGTCTTTGCGACAAAATCGGTCTCACAGTTTACCTCTACAAGCACACCAATTTTGCCACCAAAGTGTATGTAGGAATCGACTATACCTTCAGCAGCAATACGTCCTGTTTTTTTCGCCGCAGCCGCTAATCCTCGTTCGCGCAATAACTCTATGGCTTTTTCAATGTCGCCGTTTGCATCCTGCAATGCTTTTTTACAGTCCATCATACCTGCACCGGTACGCTCTCTTAATTCTTTAACCATTGATGCAGTTATCATCTTTATTTCCTCCGTTTCATAATAATTTCATCCTCAGAGGGTACAGCAATAACAGCGGGAATACTAGCGGAAAAAAGGGAAAGATTATGGTTATTCCCCTTCTCTTCCCCTTACTTCCCAATCATTATTCCTCACTCATTTGTTCGCCTTGCCGCCCTTCAATGACAGCATCAGCAATTTTGGATGTTATTAATTTGATCGCCCTAATGGCATCATCATTTCCAGGAATCACATAATCCACTTCGTCAGGATCGCAGTTGGTATCGACAATAGCGACAATAGGTATACCGAGTATTCTTGCCTCACTAACTGCAATGTGTTCTTTCTTCGGGTCTACAATAAAAACTGCGGAGGGAAGCCCTTTCATATCCTTGATTCCACCAAGGTTTTTTTCAAGCTTATCCCTTTCATGACGAAGTTTAATAACTTCCTTTTTGGGAAGCAGATCAAAAGAACCATCTGACTCCATTTCATTAAGCTTTTTCAAACGCTCTATTCTCGTACGAATGGTTTTGTAG
>LFTM01000224.1 GCA_001513505.1 Clostridiales bacterium DTU092
CCATGAGAGGCGAAAGAAAGCGGGACTATCCGCCTAACTTCTACTATCAGCAGCCCTGGTGGGAAAATGAACGGAAATTTGGAGACTACATCGGTCGTCTGAGTTACTCTGTTGCCCAGGGCAAACGTCAGCTCGACATATTGGTATTACATCCCGTTGCCAGCGTATGGAGCGAATACTCACCTCTCCATAAACGAAATAACCTGGCAATAGAAAACGGCGTATACGATAAACCCTTTACGGATCTGTCCAAAGCGCTTATGGCAAATAAAATGGATTTCCATTACGGTGACGAAATAATAATGCAAAACCATGCCAGAGTAGAAGATGGCAAATTGGTTATAGGTCAGCATTCATATTCAACAGTTGTTGTACCTCCATCCCTGACTCTGCGTTCATCTACTGTAAAGCTGCTTAAAGAGTTTGCACAGGCGGCAGGAGCCGGCAGACTTATATTTATGCGTCCGCTGCCTGAAAGAATCGATGGGAACAAAGCCGATATTGAACTGCCGGCAGGCGTACAAACTGCAGACTCTGTTGAACAGGTCATCTCAATACTGGATGGATATTATGCTGACAGGATCAAGGTTACGGATAAACTCACCGGAGACAATGCCCATAAAATCATTTGCCACCAGCGGATGTCGGATGAAGGCACATGGCTGTTATTTGCCAATACCGATGAAAAGCGGGAGATACAGACTTCAATTTCATTACCGGCACAAACCGGGACCAAACCCGTTATACTCGACCTCATGTCGGGAGAAGTATTTGATCTGCCAGCTGCCTTTAATTCCGGCCGTATAGAATTTGATGTCAAATTCTATCCTGCAGGCAGCCTGTTAGTTATGCTGCCTGACACACAGATTGATGCAAAGCCCGCACCCGATTATCTGGACAGTGGTATACAGCTTAGCACCGGGTATACCACATTACAGTTAACGGACAAATGGAGCGTTTCCCTTATGGAGCAAAATGTCATACCCATCAATGACGTTACACTGTATCTGGATGGAAAAATGGTAATACAGAACGCTCCCGTCACAAAGGCACTGCATCAATGGTTTTATCCCGCACCGGAGGGAACGCCTTTCAAAGCCGAATACACCTTTGAAGTTTTAAATGTTCCGGAAGGCGAAATATTCGCAGCCATTGAAGTGGCTGAAAACCTGGACAGGATCACCTGCAACGGTACGGAAGTTACTCCTCTCAAATCAAGAGGAGAGATGGGAGCCTTTGACCCGCAGAAAAGCTGGAAGGACGTTAATTTTACCAAAGTACCGCTGAACGGATTGCTGAAAAAAGGTATCAACAAACTGGTACTGGAAGGCAGAAAATTCAACAATATTACCGGTCCCGGAACACATTCAAGAGTCGAAAACTTCAATGATCACACTCCCACAGAGGTGGAAACCGTTTATATTATAGGTAACTTTACCGTTGTTGATGAAGACAAAACAAAGTTTGCCATAGACGGTATCATTCGCACTCCGGACCACCGGGATCTTACCGCTTCCGGTTACCCGTTTTACGCAGGCAAAGCCGGGTTTGTATCGTATATGGATATCGATGATGATATGACCAAGGGAGAAGACAGGGTTTATCTGAAGATAAATGATGTGAAAGCAGCCTGTATAGAACTGTATATAAACGGGGAATACTGTGGAACAAGGTACTGGCAACCTTATGTGTTTGATATAACACAGTATTTGAAGACGGGAAGAAATGAAATAAAGCTTGTGGCCGCAACAACACTTTTCAACCTAATGGGACCAAACCGTATTGCAGGAATTACCGATGAGCTTTTTGTATCACCCCGTACATTTGTGGATTTTGATAATTTCACAGAAAAATACGCCCTTCTTCCCTTTGGAATTGGATCGGCCAGCCTTATTAAAGTATAGACCAGGCTGATTCCCTTATACTGTCCGGTTCCCTTTCTTCTACTTTCAAAATAAATCTTTATAACTTTACGATAAACCAGCATAGTTTACTTCAACTAAAAGATGGGATGGGTAAAAAACCTCTGGCATCTACCCATCCCGTTTTTTTATATTTACTGCCGGAATTAATGTTACGTTTACCGGATTTTACTTCACAAAGAAAACAGTTAACTATATCTGCGTTTTGAATAAAAGCATCTTGTCACATCCTTACATGTTATTTTTTGTGAACTTTAAGAAAATTCTATGATATATCCGGTTTTATGAGTTTCCCCATTTCAAAATGATTGGACCATGGTGCACCAGTTGGTGAAATATATATCAATTGACCAAATAAAGGTGGCAGGAACAAACTCCCGATACTGGCTCCTTTTTAATAAATCGGGAATTATTTATTTTAATATATGGTAAATAATTTTAAATTCGTATATAATTTAAATACCAAATAATATTACATTTTTTCGAGAGAGGTATATCCATGAGTAATATTGACAAAAATGCTCAAAAGGAAATACCGGACTTCTTAGTAAGCTTATTTGAATCCTTTCCCTATCCGCTTCAGATTTTTTCCCGCGACGGG
>LFTM01000108.1:0-1309 GCA_001513505.1 Clostridiales bacterium DTU092
ACCCATATACACCCCCTAGTGAGCATATATGAGTCTTGGCTCAACCATTACGCGCCCTTTCGCTAATTATATTAACCATCTTATTATAATTTTATTCTGGTAATTAAAGTTTATTTATTAGATGTTAGAAATCCCACCGTTTCCATATTATTATCAGTGTTTTTTGTATACATCTTCATATAATATAAACAAAAAGCAAAGGAGCATTGACTGAATATGGATGCAGGGACGGGAACTTTCAACGCGGAAGAATATATTACAAAGCTTCCCATGCGGCGCTGGAATAGCAAGACAAGCAGCTGGGAAACCGAATATGCCGACTATCTGGAAGTAAAATGGCGCATGGTATGGTTTCGTAACGAGAATAGGGAGAATACAAAGACTTCCATACGGGATAAGATTATAGATCCACAGAGCAGATTTGCTTACTATGAACTTGAAGTGGTGGACAGCAAGGGAAATGTAGAGGTAGGGGTGGGCTCTGAGACCGGTGATGATTTTGAGGATTATATCGAAAANNGCATACACAAAAGCCTACGGCAGAGCATTGGCTGCTTTGGGTTATGGAACACAATTTGCTCCCGAGCTAGAGGAAGGTAATAATATTGTAGACAGCCCAATTGAGGGACAAAAGAGGGATACAAAAACCTTAACCCAGGAAAACCAGATTACCGATGCCCAGCGGAGAGCGATATATGCCATATATAATGCTTTGGGGTACTCAGAGACACAAATGAAAGAAATAATGCAGACACGATACAACAAAAGTGACAGTAAGCTGCTCACCAAGCAGGAGGCCTCTGATTTTATCGATTATCTCAACAATATAAAAGACAAGAAGTTAACTCATTAGATATAGCACTGCAGTTATATTCTTGACTCCACCCCTGTCCATAATATAAAATAGGTCTATACTAAGACACAGGGGTGGATAAATATGGCACAGATTTTACCTTTCAAAGGATTGCGGTACAATGAGGCAAAGGTTGGCGAACTATCAAAGGTTATGACACCACCATATGATATCATTTCACCGGCCGAGCAGGAAGAGTATTACAGGATGAGTGATTACAACATTATCCGTTTGGAATTGGGCAAGGAAGAACCCGAGGATAATGAGCACAATAACAAATATACACGGGCTGCTATGTATCTGAGTGATTGGATTGAGCAACAAGTCATAATAAGAGAACCCGAACCCTCATTATATGTGTATCAGCAGCTGTTTAAACTTTCCGATGGAACCGAATACACAAGGACCGGCTTTATCGGTCTTGTAAGGCTGGAAGAGTTTTCTAAAGGTGTTATA
>LFTM01000108.1:1361-1687 GCA_001513505.1 Clostridiales bacterium DTU092
TTTGGCCTTTATGATGATCCTGAAAAGACTGTTCCTATGCTTCTTTGTCAATACATATCTGAAAATTCACCTGTTCTGCAGGTTGAGGCAATTGAGGGAATTATCGAAAAGCTTTGGGTTATATCCGATCAGGAGATAATAGCCAGAATTCAGGAAAGTATGTTGGAAAAGAAGCTTTATATTGCTGATGGGCACCATCGTTATGAGACAGCACTAACGTATAGAAATGAACTAATACAGAAAAACCCTGATCATACTGGAAATGAACTGTATAACTTTGTAATGATGATGATGGTAGAAATGGAAGATCCAGGTCTGATTATCCT
>LFTM01000066.1 GCA_001513505.1 Clostridiales bacterium DTU092
TGACAGAGAGCGGACATCCCCCTTTATCAGAGAATGCTGGGGAATGGGGCAGTTTTTCAGCTCTACGGCGTCGATTAGAAGACAATCGGGTTTACAGGAACAATTTTGTATAGCCTGCTTCATAGCTATACGGGTTGAATTAAGTATATTGATTTCATCTATTTGCTCGGGACCAACCCGGCCTATTCCAACGGCAATTGATGAAGACATAATGGTCTGGTAAATTTTTTCTCTTTGTGAAGGAGAAAGTCTTTTAGAATCTCTTATATTGTTATTTTTATCCAGTATTTCGCTAATCAGCGTTTTCTTTGGAAGGATTACACAGGCGGCTACTACGGGACCGGCTAATGGACCACGTCCCGCTTCATCAATTCCTCCCACAAGGTTATATCCCATGTCCCACAGTTTTGTATCTTCAAAAAGCATATTTTCATCCAGATTATATGGGGTGGCCACCTTGAATCCCTCCTTGAAATATGAGATAGTCTATGCACCGGAATGCACAAGAGAGTAGCAAACTAATACTATAATACTATTATAGCATTATATCGTCAATGACGCTAATCCGGCATCCATATGAATGGGCCCAGACTAATCGAATGTTATTCCGGCAAAAATGCTATAATTAGTCATTTTTCCCGGATTGCTTTAAATGGGATATAATTCTTTGAGTATAACTAATAGCGAGTTTGATGATGTCCCCGGAGCAGATTTTACTTATTTCTAACCTTGGAGCTTCAGTGATTGGAATAATATTCCCTAAAAATAATAATCGATTAGAGATATCATAATATATGCTGCAATGGGAAATCTTGCTTGACTCATTGTAATGTGAAATGTATCATAAAATAAGATGAGTAAAGATTGCATGTGGAGGAGAAGAAGGTGGTACAAACCCAGGATAAGGTATACTGGATATGGTTATCGAGCATACCTGAAATAGGGTCAAAGAGGTTTTACTACTTAATTGAAAGATTTGGAAGTCCAAAAGGTGTTTGGGACAGTGACGTCAGTGAACTAAAAGAGATATGCAGGTTTATGGGAAGCAGAGCGGTTCAAAGTATTATAAATCACAAAAAACCTGTATATGTGGAACAGGCACAGAAGATCTATGAAGATCCGAGCATTAATGTAATAACTTTGATAGATGATGAATATCCTAAACTCCTGAAGACCATTTATGATCCGCCTGCAGTACTTTACTGTAAGGGCAAGCCGCTTACAGAAACGCCTTTCATGGTTTCTATCGTAGGTTCCAGAAGGACAACGGAGTATGGCAGGCAGATGGCTGAAAAATTTGCCTATGAGTTATCAGGCGCCGGTTTTACCATAGTAAGCGGACTTGCACGGGGAATAGATACTATGGCACATAAAGGAGTAATAAAAGCTGAAGGTTACACCATAGGAGTACTCGGATGTGGTGTTGATATTGTTTACC
>LFTM01000316.1 GCA_001513505.1 Clostridiales bacterium DTU092
TGAAGTCTGCTATATTCGGGCCAATGAGATCGCTGACCGGCTGGGCAACAGCCGTGTAGCCAATATGGTTATGCTGGGTGCTTATATAGCAAAATCCTCCGCCGTATCTCCCGATTCGGTAATTGACTCTCTGACAAAGGTTTTGGGTTCTTCAAAAGCTCATCTTGTGCCGGTAAACCGGGAGGCTTTATACATGGGTGCTGAGTGTGTTAAATAGGCTGGTTTAGACGAAGCCGCGGTTTGTATGCCGTGGTTTTTGTCATTTGATCATGGAACATTTGTGGAAGGCTATGGCTCTAAGAGCCTGATTGTCTTAATGCCGGTATACCCGCAAACTAAGTCAGTGGACCGACATGCACGCCTGGGCGTGGGATATGTCATGACCCGGCTTGGGCGGTTATGGGGACACTGGTGATAAAATGGTAATATATATTTAGCAGGAGAGACCATGAATAAAAAGAAATATGTTAATTTAGCCTATATTGCAATTAACATAATAATTATTGTGGTTATAGGTTTTTTGGATCCTCACATTAAGGATATTGGATGGGCTTTTTACCAACTCAGGCTGTTTTGGGTCATATTGGCGGCTCTGTGTATGGTGTTGTTCTGGATAATGGATGCTCTCATAATCAAATATTTACTGACGTCCATTTACAGGCCCGAAAACTTCAAAAAAAGCATGATAGTCGCCCTGGTGGGACAGTATTATAATGCGGTCACACCCTTTGCAAGCGGTGGACAGCCTGTGCAGATATACTATATGTCCCGCTTTGGGATTCCCGCGGGATACTCAAGTTCGGTACTCATTATCAAATTTCTTATGTACCAGATTATATTATCCATATTCTGTATCCCGGCACTTTTGCTTAAATCCCGTTTTATAATATCGTATTCATTGGTAGTATTCTTAATTTCGCTGGTTGGTTTTATAATCAATGCAGGGGCGGTTTTTTTAATTTATTCACTGTCATTTAATCATGCTTTGATAAAGAAAATAGTGTTTAAAGTTTTGAATTTTCTGCACCGTATACGGATAATAAAGGATATCGGGAAATTTAGAACACGATTGGAGACGGCCACAGCGGATTTTCACAGAAGTATATGTTTGGTGAGAGGAAATATTAAGGATATATGCATAACTGCCATTATAACAACTTTACAGCTCATATTTTATTTTAGTGTTACCTATTTTATATACAGGGCTTTTGATCTTAAGGGTGCTGAATGGTGGGATATGGTGTTTATCCAGACTTTTCTGTACCTGGCTGTATGCTATTTCCCTACTCCTGGTGCTACAGGTGCCTCGGAAGGCGGATTTTATTTATTTTTCAGCTGGTTTTTTCCTGAAAGCCTGATCTTTGTATCTATGATTATATG
>LFTM01000257.1 GCA_001513505.1 Clostridiales bacterium DTU092
CAGCATATCCGTGCTCTTTGGCTTCCTCAGCCGTCATATCCAACAGGGAACCTTCTTTGGTAAGCCCCGGAATGTCAATGGATTTATTCACCATAGCAGCTGCTATCTCAGGATCCCTTCCTCTAAATTTGGCGGCACCTCTGAACTCAGCGCTTATTGCCGCCACATTTTTTTCGCTGTAAGGGATCGGCTCTGCAGCTCCAATATGACTGGCCGGAGCCATCACTATAGTGTTTGCTGCAATTGATATCAATGCACCGGCGGATACTGCTCTGTCTTTTATATAAACCACTACAGGGACATTTGAACTCAGTATTGCATCTTTTATATCAAGAGCTGCATCCACCCTTCCGCCTAATGTAGATATTACCAACAGCACACCACGGGCTTCCTCAATATTAGCCAGCTCAATTTTCTGCTTAACAAAGGAAGCCATGGCCGGAGTTATCTCCCCTTTTACAGGGATTACGTATATTTTATTGTTACTGGAAGCAACTGTTCCTGATGATTGAATAAAAACTGAAGCAACCAACATCAAAATAACGAGAATACTCACTAATGAACTTCTTCTCATCAAGGTTCCCCTTCATAATTATAAGATTTCTTCAGTCTATCCCATTGTAAAATATTCTATATGGTTTATATTATTCCTCTTTTTTTCCTTGTTTTATGAAAAATTAATGAAAATACCATGGAATGATCTGAAATTCCGGATGGAACAACAAAATGATCTACTACTCTGACATCACGGCTGACATATATATGATCTATACGTGTATTTGGCACCTCATTGCAGTATGCATAAGTATATAAAAATTCATTCTCTGTTACAACTGCTGTATCCACCATCTTGCGATTAATCTCTTTGGCTTCCAGTGTATTGGGTTCTTCATTAAAATCTCCCATCAGAATAATATTGCCGTCTATTTCTTTTATAATATTGTTAATTACGTCTATTTGTCTGTTTCTCTCTTTTTCATTTAATCCGAGATGAGTATTCAAAACATGGTAAATTTCACCATCTATATTAATCTTGGCTTTAAGAACCGCCCTTCCTTCCAATGAACCGGAAGGCAAATTTATGCTTCTATATTCTTCTATTGGATATGCACTTATTATTGCATTACCATATTTCATTCCCAGGAAATTAATAGTACTCCCATAAACATAATCAAATCCAAGAGCATCCGCAATAACTTTGGCTTGATCCTTGAACCGGGATCTGGGCATGCGGTAATCCACTTCCTGAAGAGCAATAATTTGAGGTCTAAAAGCTTTTATTTCATCTATAATCAGGTTTAAGCTTTCTTTCCCATTCCAGTCTGCGCCATGCCTTATATTAAAACTCATAACCAGTATTTCCCGATCCTTTTCTTCCAAAAAGTCCTCAATCCTCCCGGCATTAAAGGCATTTTCCTGCATTGTATAATCATAATCAGATGCTTCATATGATATTGGGATAACTTCATCAACACCGTTTATTCTGCTTCTTAACCTGTAACCAACCATCATAACATGCAGGTTAGTTGAAATAATAACCATCATTAGAACAATAGAGCCCACGATTCTAACGTGTTTCAGTTCAACTCTCCCTTTCACGTATTCCTCTCCTAACCACATTCCCCCACAATATTTTTATCTTTTGTTATTAATTCTAATTATATTATAATACTTTTTTCATTGTTTTTCATTATCTCTATATATCTACATTATGATTATTTTATACCATTTATGGTATATTTTGTATTATTTTATAATAAAAAATCCGGTGTATTATACACCGGATTTTTATGCTCTGATTCTTATTATATGGGGTAACCACACCCATATTCCAAATCCCGTCCCTTTTTATTAAACTACATTATCTATTAATATAGAGGGAAAGGTCAACCAAATAACCAAGTTAACTGTATACAAAGCAAGCCAGACAAAGATATTATCTATATTTGCGCTTACGGGCAGCCTCTGATTTCTTCTTACGCCTTACGCTTGGCTTTTCGTAGTGCTCCCTCTTGCGAATTTCGGCTAATACACCAGCTCGTGCGCACTGGCGCTTAAAACGTTTCAGGGCGTTTTCAAAAGATTCATTTTCTCCTATTCTTACCTCAGACATATCTTTCCCTCCCTCCGTTAACACTTTTACCAGGTAAAAAGGGTACGGGTGCAAGTTTACACTATTATAACCTATTAATTTACCTCGTGTCAATATAGACAAAAATAACCACTATCAAAAAAATCTGTCTTGCTTTGTAAGTTTAGAACACTAAACTTCCGTTTATCAACCTGGCGGCCAGGATAAACTCCTTCCACCAAGAATGTGAAAATGCAAATGATCTACTGTTTGTCCGGCATCTTTCCCACAATTCGCCACCACTCTATAGCCCGAACCCTTGACCCCCAATTTCTCAACAATATGAGGTATAGCATAAAAAATATGGGAAACGATATTACAGTTTTGCTGGTTAATATCATTCATTGACGGTATATGCTCCTTAGGTATTATAAGGATATGTACCGGGGCTTTTGAATCAATATCGTGAAAGGCCAGTATGTTCTCATCTTCATATACAATTTTTGAAGGAATCTGCTTATTAACTATTCTGCAAAATATGCAGTTCTCCATTGCTTTCACCTCCTTTTCCTGCTTCATGTATACTTCATCTGCACATTTTTATATTAAGGTACGACAGGTACCATTATACACTGCTATTTACTTATTGCTAATTGTTTAATTGTCCAATCATATAATCATTTTCGATCTTTTCCAAATCCACGTCAAGTATTAATCCTCTTATGTCCTTATTACTGTGTACCCTGACTTTTACATAGTGTTCTGTATATCCTTCATAGAAATCAGAAGAATCCGGGTACCTTTGTTCAAAATATACCTTTTCAACCCTGTTTACAAAATGCTCCATGTATTGCTGAGCCAGCTGATGGCCGGTCTCAATCAAACGCTGACTGCGCTTTTCTTTTTCATCAGCAGGCACTTGAGAGGACATATTTGCAGCTAAAGTCCCTTCTCTCGGAGAGTACTGAAAAACATGCAGCCTGCTGAATCCAATCCTTTTTACAAACTCTAAACTTTCCTGAAACTCGCTATCGGTTTCCCCCGGAAACCCCACCATTACGTCGGTGGTTATAGCTGCCTCAGGATAATATTGGCGTATCTTTTCGATAGCTTCAGCATATTCCTGCGCGGTATATTTCCGGTTCATCCTTTTTAGGACGGTATCACTGCCGCTCTGCAATGGAATATGGAAATGGCTGCATACTTTTTCAAGATCCTGAATGCCCTTAATAAAATCATCGTTAATATAATTGGGCTCGAGAGAACCGAGACGTATTCTTGCCAGGCCTTGAACGGAATTAATATCCTGCAATAATGAAACAAGGTTGGCTCCCTGTAAATCCGTACCATAGGATGCGAGATGTATACCGGTTAAAACTATTTCTTTAAATCCAGCCTCCACAAGACGGCAAACCTCCTGAAGCACATCCCCGGGATGTCTGCTTCTTATTGGACCGCGTGTATACGGAATTATACAATAGGAGCAAAACTGATTGCAGCCCTCCTGAATTTTCAATATGGCTCTGGTTCTGCCCTGGTAAGAACTTATAGGCGTATCTTCAAAATCTTTTGCTTTCATTATATCATTAACATTAACAATAGACTGCCCTGTCTTTTGCACCCTTTCGACAAAATCTACGATCTCTTTCCGATGCTGAGTGCCTAAGACAAGTTTAACCCCTGGTATTTTTATTGCCTCGTTTGCAGCCCTCTGGGCGAAACAGCCTACTACCGCAATAAGTGCGTCAGAATTTGCCCGATGGGCTTTTCGTATCATCTGCCTGGATTTCCTGTCAGCGAGATTGGTTACTGTACATGTGTTTATGACATAAATATCAGCTTTCTGATTAAAGTCAACTATTCTATAACCCCTGGCTTTAAATTGCTCAATCATAGCCTGGGTATCATACTGGTTAACCTTACACCCTAATGTATAAAAGCCCACTGTATTTTTATCTCTATATTCACCGGACATCTCTGCGCCGGTAACGTTCCTATCCATACTATTATTTACCATTACTATCCTCCTTGAAATCTACAACGATGATAACATAATTATAGTCAAAATACAACGTCAGCATTTACTTCGTTTATTTGAATTTTACTCAAAAAATGTAAATCCGTCAGCATAAAAAAGGGTAGAACACAGTTATCCCTGTTCTACCCCAGCTAACAGACATTATAATATTTTCAGATTTTTTATAAACACAATTAGTTTGACCAATATATTTATCGCCGGATCACACACCTAATTTTTTCAGATACTCACGGCTCATGGCAGCACATTCCAGTGAAGTTTTACCGAGAGACGGTCTGTCCTGTTCAACGACAACCCATTCCGCTCCGGCCTCTTCAGATGCCTTTAATATAGATGGAAAATCCTGAACCCCGTATCCAACCGGCCGGAAAGCAAAATCCTCTTCAGAATCCTTTACCTCCTGCTCAGATTCAATGCCAATTAGTTCGTAAAGCTTTTCCGGTTTTTCCTTGCCTCTCATTACAAAATCCTTGAGATGAACAACCGGAGCCCTTCCCGAGTATTTTCTCACATACTCAGCAGGATCTTCACCAGCTACATTTACCCAACAGGTATCGATTTGAGTCTTAAGCAGGTCCTCGGATATGGTATTGTAGATAATGTCAAGCCCGTATTCACCATCAACTTTAACAAACTCAAAATCATGATTGTGATAGAGCATCTGGATACCATGCTTTTTTGCTACCTTTGCCAACATTTCAATTTCCTTAATTGTCTTTTCGAATCCAGCCTGGCCGGGTCTTCGCTCCTCTGTAAGATAGGGAATAGCTATGTATTTGCAGCCAATCTCTGCATAGTCACCTATTACTTTATCGGGATCGGCAAGCATTTCTTCTATCGGAACATGAGCAGAAACAGGTATCAGCCCTAACTCTTCCACCATACTCTTTACCTCGCTCGCCTGATTTCCGTAAAGCCCTGCAAACTCTACTCCATCATATCCCATTTCCTTTATCTTCTCCAGCGTCCCTTTAAGGTCCTTTTCAGCATAATCCCTTACCGAATAAACCTGTAAAGCCACTAAAAATGCCATAATCCATGCCCCCTACTTTTATAATTTTTGTATTGATACATGCGCATCAATACATATCATCAATGTTTAGTATATATTATGATTACAATAATTACAAGCTGTATATACATACCTTTATGTTGTTTTTTAAAACCCGAAAATTCAATCGGGTTTCAGTCTGTTGGATAATCCATCTCACCGTTATAAAACATAATCGCAGCTAAAACAGCCATGCCTGCAGTCTCAGTTCTTAAAATCCTCGGTCCCAGGGAAACGGTTTTCCATCCATTCATTTTAGCGTGTAAAACCTCTGCATCTTCCCATCCGCCTTCGGGTCCTATCATAACTGCTATATGCCTGCAGTTTTCTCCCGCTTCAAGGCAGTCCTTAAAACCCAGCGTTCTTTCATTCTCCCAGGGAAATATTCGAAGCATATCAGGGCAGCTCTGTATTGCTTCATCGTACATCATGGGTTCAGATATCTGTGGTATAATACCCCTTTTACTCTGTTTAGCTGCTTCCATGGCAATTCGTTGCCATCGGGTCATCTTTTTATTCCCGTCTCTTTCCACATCCAGCTTTACTATGGTCCTGGCCGTTATAACGGGAACAATACGGACTACGCCAATCTCAACACATTTTTGAATAATTGTATCCATCTTTACACCCTTGGGTACGGCCTGATACAGAACTACCTTCGTTTGAGGTTCACCATAGCTGGGAAAACTTTTTTCAATGTCAACCTCTACGCAGGTCCCGTATATCCTTTTTATCACACCCTCATAATCCTGACCCTGTCCGTCGCAAAGTTCTATGATATCACCTTCATGAAGCCTCAGCACCTTGCTTATATGCTTTGAATCTTCACCTGTTATCTTTACGATGCCGTTTGTTATGCTTTCCCTATCTATAAAAAACCTATGCATTCCTTACCACCACAACCGCCCATTCATCAAGAGTATGGTATTCTGTATCTCCATACTGTTCCTTATCCAGAGCCTTCAGCACGTCATTAAGCCTGTCAACAATAATTCCCGAAGCAATAAAATAACCGTTCTTGTTTAAATAATCCTTCAGCAAACCACTTAATTCGATTATGGTATCAGCTATAATATTGGCGACGATTATATCAAATTTTCCTTCAACTTTGTCCAGCAGATTGCCGTGCACAACATCCATACGCGAGAGAACGCCATTTTGCATAGCATTTTCCCGTGTAATCTTTACAGCATCGGGATCTATATCAACAGCTACTGCGTGTTGGGCTCCAAGAAGCAAAGAAGCAATGGACAGAATTCCGGTACCGCATCCTATGTCCAATACCCGGTGATGAGGTCCTACCAATTTTTCCAAAGCCCTTATACACAGGATAGTGGTTTGATGCGTACCTGTGCCAAAGGCCATGCCTGGATCCAGCTCCAATATAATCTCCTCTTCTTTCGGTTGATATTCTTCCCATGTAGGTTTGACTACAATTCGCTGCCCGA
>LFTM01000049.1 GCA_001513505.1 Clostridiales bacterium DTU092
CCCGCCGAATCCGTCCCGGAGCTGTGAGCTGAACTGGGAGTAGGCTCTACCGGTGCCAAACCGTTATAAGGCAAATGAGGTGGAGGGTTGTCCCTCAACCAGAGTGGCAACGCGGGAATTTGTTCTCGTCTCTGATTATTATGAGATGAGAATTTTTCTTTTTGGAGGGTAAATTTGCTCAATAAATATCGGAGGTGTTATTAATGCTGGACCCTAGATTGATACGAACAAATCCCGAGCTTGTGAGGGAAAAATTATCAAAAAGAAAAGAAGATGTGGATCTGGATAGATTTTTGGAACTGGATGAAAAGAGAAGGTCTTATATAGGAGAAGTTGAAAAGTTAAAGAACAGGAGAAATGTTGTTAGCCAGCAAATTGCCAGGTTCAAAAAGGAAAAAAAAGATGTAGACGATATCATAAAAGAAATGAAACAGGTATCCGATACTATTAAGGAATATGATGATAAAATCAGGGAGCTGGAACAGCAGCTTAATGAAATACTGCTTACCATTCCCAATATCCCCCATGACTCCGTGCCGGAAGGAGATTCGGAGGAACAAAACGTTGAGGTCAGGCGGTGGGGGCAGCCTAAAGAGTATACTTTTACGCCCAAAGCTCACTGGGATATAGGAGAAGAGTTAGGTATACTTGACTTTAGCGCAGCCGCGAAAGTGACCGGTTCACGGTTTACCTTCTACCGAGGTATGGGAGCACGTTTGGAGAGGGCGTTGATAAATTTTATGCTGGATGTGCATACTACCCAGCACGGCTATGTTGAAGTGTTTCCCCCGTTTATGGTTCACCGCAGGAGCATGATAGGAACCGGGCAGTTGCCTAAATTCGAAGAGGACGCTTTCAAAGTTGAAGGTACAGAGTATTTTCTCATTCCAACGGCAGAGGTGCCGGTTACCAACATGCACAGGGAAGAAATTCTTGATGGGAATAAACTGCCTTTGAAATATGTGGCTTACAGCGGATGTTTCCGTGCCGAGGCAGGAGCTGCAGGACGGGATACACGAGGTCTGATACGACAGCATCAGTTCAACAAAGTAGAGCTGGTAAAGTTTGTAAGACCGGAAGATTCTTATGATGAACTGGAGAAACTGGTTGCAGATGCTGAGAAGATTCTCCAGCTTCTCGAACTGCCTTATAGGGTGGTGCTTATGTGCACAGCTGATCTTGGTTTTACTGCTGCTAAAAAATATGACATTGAGGTTTGGATGCCCAGCTATAACAGATATGTTGAGATTTCGTCATGCAGCAATTTTGAGGATTTCCAGGCCCGGAGGGCAGATATAAAGTATCGTATGGATGTCAAGGACAGAGCTAAATACGTTCATACCCTGAATGGATCAGGTCTGGCCATAGGCCGGACGCTGGCAGCTGTTCTGGAGAACTATCAGCAGGAAGATGGAACGGTGATTATTCCTGAAAAATTAGTTCCTTATATGGGTGGTGTTGAAAGGATTTCAAAATAATCCTCTCAACATACCCGATATATTTCCAACATATAAGTATATGAAATGCAGTTTAATGGTGGTTGAGATATCACATGGATTTGTGTTCGAACTCCCAGAAAAGCCCATGGACACAACCCGCAAAAACATTATTGACACTGTTCGGTTGTTTTGTTATACTATATTAGCACAGCTCAAACTGAGCGTGATATAGTATATTTATTGGGTAATATAACTGCGGAGAGATGTCCGAGTGGTTTAAGGAGCTGGTCTTGAAAACCAGTGACACCGCAAGGTGCCGGGGGTTCGAATCCCTCTCTCTCCGCCAAAGGAACGTGGAGAAGTACCCAAGTTGGCCGAAGGGGCGCCCCTGCTAAGGGCGTAGGTCGGATGAAACCGGCGCGAGGGTTCAAATCCCTCCTTCTCCGCCATTCATATCCAAAAAATTTTAATTCTATTTTATTAGGGTTTTTATAAACCCTAATTTTTATGCCTTTTTTAGCGTCGCCGTATACAATAATGTTAGATACAAATCTTTGAATGATGTTTTTTTGTGCCTGTTTAGGAAGGCCGTCTATACTTACTGATCTAAATTCTGCTATTAATTCATCTGAAGTCTTGTTTTTTGCTTCTGGAATGCTAGTTATATTTATTTCTGAATATTTTATAGATATTATTCTTTCCGAACTTTTTGCCCAGCTTTGTTTTATAACTAGGTATTAAATGAATTTATATTGTGTGGTATACTATTTCGTTGACAGCAAGATATGGCCCTATTAGGTTTCAAAAAGTTTGAGATTTTTGGCCAATGATGGGTTTAAAAAGGACATTAATCCTTGGCGCATAAAGCGGAAAAAATTGAATGAGGCAGCGGAGGCAGTGCTGCAAGTGAAAAAACCTAGGGTGAATGATATAATGATATAAAGGAGTGATTGTAAGCCGATCGTAGGTAAAGTATATTTTACGTGAACATATGCGTCCAGCCTTTGGGATCTTGTAAAGATAAGTATATGATGATTGTTGGTTTTAGAGGATGAATAGGAGAAACTGCCAGTATAATATTTTAGGGAGTAAAGAAGAAGAGGGACAGTATTTATGTTTATAGAGAGATAAATCTGTGTGATGAAGCTTTTCTACTAGGTTATGAGGTTTCAAAGGAGATTAATTCCAACAAACGCTCTTACTAAATTTGATAAATATAACAAAATCAAACTTAAAGCCACGACCAACATATGCTATAATAGATTAAAGATAAGACGAGGTGAGTTTATGAGAATCAATCCACTTTGTGCTCCCGTGCTAAAGTGGGCAGGAGGGAAACGGCAATTACTAAAAGATATAAAAAAACATATACCAGAGAGATTTTCTACTTATTATGAGCCCTTTTTTGGTGGTGGAGCTGTTTTGTTCGAATTACAACCTAATAGGGCTGTGGTGAATGATATAAATGAGGAATTGATGAATGTTTATTTGGTTATACGAGATCATGTTGAAGAACTAATTGAAGAATTAAGAAATCATGAAGAAAAAAATAGTGAAGAATATTATTACGAAATAAGAGAATTAGACAGAGACAAAGAAAAATATAATCAGTTAAGCAATATAAAAAGAGCTTCAAGGATAATATATTTAAACAAAACATGCTATAATGGTTTGTTTCGTGTGAATTCACAGGGTCAGTTTAATGTACCTTATGGAAGGTATAAAAACCCAGATATTGTAAATGAAGTTACATTAAGAGCAGTAAGTAATTATTTTAATAAAGCCAATATAACTTTTAAATGCGGAGATTTTGAAGAAACAGTTAAGGGGGCTAGAAAGGGCAGTTTTGTATATTTTGACCCACCTTATGATCCGATTAGTGACACAAGCAGCTTTACAGGTTATGATTTAAATGGTTTTAACAAAGAAGATCAAATAAGACTTAAAAAGCTTTGCGATAAATTAAATGAAAGAGGTGTAAAATTCCTACTTTCAAATTCAGCTACAAAATTTATATTGGGTTTGTATGATGGTTATAACATAGAAATAGTTCAAGCCAACAGAGCGATTAATTCTAAAGGAGATAAGAGAGGAAAAGTTGATGAAGTGTTGGTGAAGAATTATGAATGAAACAAAAAATAATGTAGCTTGGGAACAGATTTTCAAGAAATATAGAATATTAGAAAAAATAAAGAAAGATGGAGTATTTGAGATAAATTCTGGGCAGATAAACGAATATAGAGAAGCAAGATTAATGACAAAGTTTGATCATCGAAAGAATTTACCCAAGATTTTTGATGAAAACAATCTCTCTATCCTCCCTATTACTAGAGGGAGTTATTTAATTGCACAATTTGAGGTTTATCATAGCTTTGAGAAAAGAGAAACAGAAATAGTCAAAATTCCATTTCCGACATATATTGAAAGCATTGATTATGAAAATATAACAAGTGAGGCCGCAGCTTTAAACTGTGCTTATGTTTCAGGTATATTGGCCGACTTTATTGATGATGAAGAAATAGTTCCGACTGTTACTGGTCGAATGAGTTCTGATGCGTTTCGGTTTTATATTAACACTTATTTAGGCTCAAAGTTCGAAGTTAATGTTACTAATGCCCAAATTGAGGTGGACGGCGGCTATGAAGGATTAGAAACTTTCTCCTTAATTGAAGCGAAAAACTCATTATCAGATGATTTTATAATACGGCAAATATATTACCCTTATAGATTGTGGTATAGTAAAATTAGCAAGAAAGTTAAGCCGATATTTATGACTTATTCTAACGGTATTTTTACTTTTTATGAGTATGAGTTTCTAGAACCAGAAAATTATAATTCCCTCACTCTCATCAAACATAAGAAATATAGCATAGAAGAAACAGAGATTGAACTTGATGATATAATTGAGATCTATAAAACAACAAGAACTATAAAAGAGCCAGAAGTTCCATTCCCACAAGCAGATTCGTTTGAAAGGGTTATTAATCTTTGCGAGCTTTTAAATGAATCAGAGTTAACTAGAGATGAGATAACATCAAATTACGATTTTGATTCTAGACAAACAAATTATTACACAGATGCAGCTAGATACTTGGGATTAGTACATAAGCGTAGAAAAAGCAGAGAAGTGATGTTTTCATTGACAGAAGAGGGGGAGAGATTGTTTAAACTTAAATATAAACCAAGACAATTAAAATTTGTCCAATTAATTTTATCCCACAAAGTTTTTAGAGAGGTTTTTAAACTATGTATAGAAAACGAGGAAATACCAGATAGACATGAAGTAGTAAGAATTATGAAGCGTAGTAACTTGTATAATATAAAATCCCAGGACACATTTTATAGACGTGCTCAAACTATTACGAGTTGGATTAATTGGATATTACAGTTGATTAGATAAATACGTATAGCGGCGAATAGGCTGCTTTTTTTAATGCAAAATGATATTTATTACCGAGAGAGGGAACTATTAAGTAATAATGAAACAGAGCTGAGTTTTGCCTAGAATATCTAGAGATTAAGTCTATATAATGGTGTAAAAAGAAAAATAATAAGTTGAGCCAAAGCTCATGCCT